>JAHCBB010000019.1 GCA_019634635.1 Verrucomicrobiia bacterium | reverse complement strand
TTGTCTCCTGAGGAAGTGGTTCCGGTCAGCGACGTGGTTTCGGATGGATGGAGGACCGTGACGGTCCGAGACCGGTTGCCCGTGAATGCAGGAGCCCAGCGCTTCCTCCTCGTGGAAATCCTTGAAGCCGCTGATGACGCAAGGTAGTCCGAATCCTCCGCCCCCCCAGTGTGATCTCGCTTCCTGACGGAGCCTCACGGCATGCTGGCGCTGCGCGATTACGATGAACCGTTGGTGTTTGATTCTCGGGTTGGTGTGGGCGGCATGCGGGAAGTCCATGGCAACGGAGGCGGTGGAGGCGGCGCACTGGGCCTTCCGCCCCGTTCAGATCCCCGCTCCGCCTTTGGTGACCAATACGACCTGGTGCCGGAATCCTTTGGATCGGTTCCTGCTCGCGACCTGGGAGGCCGCGGGCCAGACACCTGTTCCCAGGGCAGGCCGGCGGACACTGATCCGGCGTGCGACCTATGGTCTCACCGGAATGCCGCCCACCGCCGGGGCGGTCGAGGCTTTCGAGGCGGATCCTGCCCCGGATGCATTTCCACGATTGGTGGAGGGACTGCTGAGCTCTCCACGCTACGGGGAGCATTGGGGACGCCACTGGCTGGATGTCGTGCGCTATGCCGATACGGCCGGTGAAACCGCAGATTTCCCGGTGCCAGACGCCTGGCGGTATCGCAACTACGTCATCCACGCCTTCAATGCCGACAAGCCCTACGACGAATTTCTTCGTGAGCAGATTGCGGGTGACCTTCTCGCGCGCCATGGGGACCGCGAGCGCTATGCCGAACGGGTCACTGCCACCGGATTCATTGCCGTTTCCCGGCGCTTCGGATTCGACTCCGAGAATTATCACCATCTCACAATTCAGGACACCATTGACACCGTCGGCCAGACGTTCCTCGGACTGACTCTGGGCTGCGCCCGCTGCCATGCGCACAAGTATGATCCGGTCTCCATGACCGATTACTACGCGCTCTACGGCATCTTTGAGAGTACGCGATACGCGTTCCCCGGCTCGGAGCAGAAGCAGAAGCACCGGGCGCTCGCCCCTCTGGTGCCTCCACAGGAGTCCGCGTTGTTGTGGGAGGCCTACGAGCAGCGAATCGCCCGGCTGGCAGCAACTCTCGAGCGTGCCGGACAGGTCGTTCCGGGCGGCATCCTGCGCTCGCTGCAGGCGCTGGACGGCGACTTCGAGATGCAGGCACCCGCGGCGGGCGGGAGCAAGGGCGTCCTGGTATCGCCCTGGACTTCCGAGGGGCCGATCGCGGTGCTGGCGGACGCCCAAAGTCCGTTCAGGAATCTCCACCCCGCCGGTCGCGTCGGCGTGCGCCTGACCGGGGGCACAAACCGATACCGAATGGCGCAATCCTTGAGGCCACTCGGCCTCAACACGGAAGACGGGTCGTTGTTTGTAAACCTCGACGCACGGGTCGGGACCCGCGATCCGTCCGCCACCGGCTGGCATGGCTTCTGGCTCGGGTCCGCATCCGGCGCCAAGGCGTTCGAAATTCTGATCTCGCAGGATTCCCTCGCGGTGCGTACCGGCCCCATTATGGAGTTCGTCCGGGTCCCGCCCCCGGGCCAGTGGTTCAACATGCAGTTCACGATCCGTCCGGAGGCCGGGACCGTCTCCGGAGTTGTGGGACGACCCGGGGACACCGTCGCGTTTGGTCCACGTTCCCTCTCACCGGACTGGGACGGCGCCATGGACTGGGTGGCGATCGAGTCTGCGGAGCCGTTGGGCGTGCCGCCGCCGTCATTGTGCGTGGACAACCTTGCCGTGCAAAGAGTTCCCATCGCTGCGGTGTCCACAACGGTGCCGGCACTGGCTGAACTTCACCCGCGCCCGACTGCCGCCGAACTCGAGGAGCGATTGAAGCAACTGGCCACCCTGGAGGAAGGTTCGGACGCGGCGAATGCAGCGTCGCCGCCCGATTCCCGGGTGGGCCAGCGAGAGGTTTCGACCTTTGGGGCCCGGCGCGCCGAGGTTGCGGCGCTTCGGGCGGAATTGGCGAACGTGCACCAGCAGGCTGGAGAGGCACGACGTGAGCTGGAGACACTGCTGGCGGAGGGGCCCTTCTCCATGACCTATGCCGTCAGCGACGGCACCCCGCGCAATGCACGCTTGCAAGTCCGCGGAGATCCGGACCGTCCGGGTGAAGAGGTGC
This sequence comes from Verrucomicrobiia bacterium, assembly GCA_019634635.1. Taxonomy (NCBI): domain Bacteria; kingdom Pseudomonadati; phylum Verrucomicrobiota; class Verrucomicrobiia; species Verrucomicrobiia bacterium. The sequence continues at coordinate 90,187 of JAHCBB010000019.1, read as the reverse complement.
CCCGCGGATTGTTGACGGCGCTTGGCGGCGGCCCCTTGCCGGCGTCCGCCCTCGGCAGCGGGCGCCTCGAACTGGCAAACTGGCTGGCCAGCCCGGCCCACCCGCTGACCGCGCGGGTCATGGTGAACCGGATCTGGTTGTCGCACTTTGGACAGGGGCTGGTCCGAACACCAAACGACTTCGGTTTCCGCGGCCAGGCACCGGAAATTCCCGGGCTGCTGGACTTTCTGGCCAGCGAGTTCATCCGATCAGGCTGGTCGGTCAAGGCCATGCACCGGTTGATCATGGGCAGCGCAGGGTATCAGATGTGCGGAGTCGAGGCGGATGGCTCCGCGTCACCCGCCTGCGCGACCGTGGAGTATCCGGACCCCCTTCCGGCCGGTCGGCGCGCCGGCGCGGCTGCAAGACCTGAGGGCAGGTATCCCCAAACGATGGTGTATCCCCGGCGTCGCTTGAGCGCAGAGGAACTGCGGGACTCCGTTCTTTGGGCCGGTGGGACGCTTGATGAAACCCCCGGCGCGGGTCACCCGTTCCCGAGCCCCATCACCTGGAGCTACACGCAACACGGCCCCTTCAGTGCGGAGTACGCGCACAACAGGCGGAGCGTCTACCTGATGACCCGGCGCCTTCAACGGCACCCGTTCCTCGCACTGTTTGACGGGCCCGATCCGAATGCCAGCACCCCGGATCGCCGTCCGACCACCGTGCCCACCCAGGCGCTCTATTTCTTAAATGATCCGTTCGTCCATGAAGCCGCCGACCAGCTTGCCGGCACCATTGCCGCCGGGAACCCTGAGGCCGCCGCCCGGATCCAATGGGTGTACCGGCGGGTGCTGGGACGCAATCCCACCACGAACGAATCCGCTGAAGGTCTGGGGTTCCTGGAGCGGTACGAGGACGAACTGGCTGGAGTGGGTGCGGAGGCACCGGGACATCGCCCGCTGGCGGCGTTCATCCGGGTCGTCCTTGGCAGCAACGAGTTCCTGACCGTGGAGTGAGCCGGACATGACCCTGCCCCGCCCATTCGATCCACAACGTCGCGGCTTCCTGCGTTCCCTGGTCGGCGGTTCGACGCTGTTTCCGGGAGTGGTTTCACGAATGCTTGCCGAAGAGTCCTTGCGAACGGAAGCGCCCGATCCGCTGGCACCCCGCGCACCCCATTTTGAGCCGAAGGCAAAGCGGGTGATCTTTCTTTACATGAGCGGCGGGGTGTCTCATGTGGATTCGTGGGATCCCAAACCGCGGCTGTTTGCCGATGCGGGACGGACGGTTTCAGTGGACGAATTCCAGGGGCGCAAGGGGGAATTCGCGATGTACCTCACAAGACCCCAATGGGAATTCATCCGCCACGGTCGCTGCGGCACCGAAGTGAGCGGCCTGTTCCCGGAAATGGCCCGGTGCGTGGACGATCTCTGCGTCGTCCGGTCCATGGTTTCCGACCACACGAATCACTACGAAGCCACACTGGGACTTCATACCGGGTCCTTCACGTTTGCACGCCCCAGCCTTGGGGCATGGGTGAGCTACGGCCTGGGCACCGAGAACCGGAATCTGCCTTCCTTCATGGTGATCGCCCCCAGAACACCCTATGCGGGAGGCCAGATTTGGGCCGGAGACTTCCTGCCCGGGGCGCACCAGGGGACGTTGGTGGTGCCCGGAGCGGAACCGGTCGCCAACCTGCGGCGGCGGGTGGCGAGCGAACGACTGCAGGCCATGGAGCTCGAGGCCCTGGCGGCCATCAACGAGCGGCACCGCATGCCCCGGGCAGGGGATCCGCTGCTCGACGCCCGGATCCGCTCGTTCGAGACCGCCTTCGGCATGCAGCTGGAATTGCCGGAAGTGTTCGACCTCACGCAGGAGAACGATGCAACGCTGGCCCTGTACGGACTGCCCCGCGGCAGCACCCAGGGCTTTGCCTGGCAGTGTCTCGTCGCGCGACGCCTGGCCGAACGCGGGGTGCGCTTCATCGAGCTGATTGACGTGGGATCCTCCGACAACTGGGACGCCCACGGAGACATGATGACGCATGCCCCTCTCGCCAGGAACGTGGACCGGGCGACGGCCGGGCTGCTGCGGGACCTCAGGCAGCGGGGTCTCCTGGACGAGACGCTCGTGGTCTGGACCACCGAGTTCGGGCGGACGCCCTTCAACGCCACCGCCGATGCGCGGGGCCGGGAGCACCATCACTGGGTGTTCTCCTCCTGGCTGGCGGGCGCCGGGGTGAACGCCGGGACCGTGTACGGCGAATCCGACGACTACGGCATCCGCCCCGCGCGGCACCCGGTCCATGTCCATGACTTTCACGCCACGATCCTGCACCTCATGGGTCTCGATCACGAACGGCTCACGTTTCGACACACCGGCCGCGACTACCGGTTGACGGACGTCGCCGGGGAGGTGGTGCGCGGGATCCTGGCTTGATCCAGGATCCGTGCACGGCGACCGCGCATAGGAGCCGGTGCGCGTCAGGAGGCGGCGGGCCTCGGATGGCCCGGAACGGTTACCGGTGCCGGGCGTCGAAGGCGGCCGAAGAGGTTCAGGATGACGACGTAAAACACCGGGGTCAGAAACAACCCAAAAAAGGTGACTCCGATCATGCCGGCGAACACCGCGACCCCCATCGCCTGGCGCATCTCGGCGCCCGCACCGGTGGAGACCACCAGCGGAAACACTCCGGCAATAAAGGCGATGCTGGTCATCAGGATCGGACGCAATCGCAGCCGGCACGCCTCCAGCGCGGCCTCGACGACCCCCGACCCGGCATGCTGCTTTTCGCGGGCAAACTCGACGATGAGGATGGCGTTCTTGCAGGCGAGTCCGACGAGAACGATGAGGCCGATCTGGGTGAAGATGTTGTTGTCCCCGCCGCTGAGCATCACGCCCAGCATCGCGCTCAGCAGGCACATGGGCACAATCAGAATGATGACCAGTGGCAGGCTCAGGCTTTCGTATTGCGCGGCCAGGACCAGGAAGACCAGCAGCACGCACAGCGGGAAGACCAGGAAGGCGGTGTTCCCGGCGATTCGCTGCTGGTAGGCAAGTTCCGTCCATTCAAAGGCCATGCCCGGCGGGAGGTTCGCGCGGACCAACCCCTCGATGAAGGACTCCGCCTGTCCCGAGCTGTAGCCCGGTGCCGGGGCACCGTTGATTTCCGCGGCGGGATAGCCGTTGTAACGCATCACACGGTCGGGCCCGGAGCTCTCGCGAATCCGGACCAGCGATCCCATCGGAACCATCTGGCCCGTCTCACTTCGAACCTTCAGTCGCGTGACCTGTTCCGCGGACGCTCGAAACGGGGCGTCCGCCTGGGCGATCACCTGATAGGTGCGCCCGAACCGGTTGAAATCGTTCACATACAGGGACCCGAGGTTCACCTGCATGGTCTCAAACAGGCTGCCCAACGGAACGCCCATGGACTTGGCCTTGATGCGGTTCACGTCGGCTTCGAGCTGGGGAACGTTGATCTGATAGGTGGAATAGACACCCTGGAGCACGTTGGTCGCGTAGGCCTGCCCGATGATTCCCCAGGTGACTCCATACAGGGATTCCGGACCGAGATTGGCCCGGTCCTCGATGAACAGCTTGAAGCCGCCCCCGGTGCTGAGGCCGTTGACCGGTGGCGCGTTGATCACCAGCGTGCGCGCCTCCTGGATTTCCCCGAACAATGTAGCGAGTCGTTCGGCGATGGCCGGCGCCGACAAGTCCGGGGACCGCCGCTCATCAAATGGCTTGAGGCAGATGAACGTGATGCCTGAATTCGGACTTGCGGTGAATCCATTGGGCGACAATCCGGGGAAGGCAACCGAGGCCTCGACCCCCGGCACCGAAAGGGCGAGTTCGGTCATCCGTCGCAGCACCGCGTCGGTGCGATCAAGCGAGGCCGCATCCGGCAGCTGCGCCACGCAGATCAGGTACTGCTTGTCCTGGTCGGGTATGAATCCCGTGGGCACCCGCTGGAAGACGCGCACGCCGAGGAACACGAGACCCGCATAGACCAGCAACGACACCGCGCTCACGCGGATCACCCGGGCGACGCCCGCGGAATACCGGCCCGCCGCCCATGCGAAGAACCGGTTGAACGGCCGGAAGAACCAGCCGAATAATCGGTCCATCCCACGGGTCAATGCGTCCTTCGGCTCCTGGCGTCCGCGCAACAGCACCGCGCACAGGGCCGGAGACAGCGTCAGCGAATTGAACGCGGAGATCACCGTCGAAATGGCAATGGTAATGGCAAACTGCTTGTAAAACTGCCCCGACAGGCCGCTGATGAACGCCGTGGGGATGAACACCGCGCACAACACCAACGCCGTCGCTACAATCGGCCCGGTGACCTCATCCATGGCCTGCCGGGTCGCCTCGAGGGGCGTAAGGCCCAGACCGATGTTTCGCTCCACGTTTTCGACCACCACGATGGCGTCGTCCACCACGATGCCAATGGCGAGCACCAAGCCGAACAGGGACAGTGCATTGATGCTGAATCCCAAGGCCGCCATGACGGCAAAGGTGCCGACCAGCGACACCGGGACGGCCGCCAGCGGAATGAGACTTGCGCGCCAGGTCTGCAGGAACACGATCACCACCAGCACCACCAGGAACACCGCCTCAAACAGGGTGTGGATGACGGCATCAATGGATTTGTCCACAAACACCGTCGGATCATACGCCACAACATAGTCGAGTCCGGGCGGGAATGAGGTCTTGAGGGTTGCCATGGCCTGGCGGACGCTGCGCGACAATTCCAATGCGTTGCTGCCAGGCTGCTGGAAGATCGGGATGGCAACCGCCGACTGATTGTTGAGCTGCGAGCGCAGTGCGAACTCGCCGGCGCCCAACTCGATGCGGGCCACGTCCTTGAGCAGCACCGTCTCCCCGTTGGGCCCACGCTTGATGATGATCTTTCCGAATTCCTCCTCGGTGACGAGACGTCCCCTCGCGTTGATCTGCACCTCGAAGCTCACCGGACCGGATACCGGCTGCTGTCCGACCGCGCCCGCCGCCACCTGCACGTTCTGCTCACGAATCGCCGCCACCACGTCGCCGGCGGTGAGCTGCCGGGCCGCCACCCGGTCCGGATCCAGCCAGACGCGCATGGCATAGTCTCCGGAGCCAAAGACGTGGACCTGCCCCACCCCGGGGACCCTGGCGAGCACGTCCTTGACCTGCAATGTGGCGTAGTTGCGGACGTAGATGTCGTCGTACGTGCCGTCGCTGATCAGGTGGACGACCATGGTGAGGTCCGGAGTGGACTTGATGGTCAGCACCCCCAGGCGGCGGACTTCCTCCGGCAGCTTGGGCAACGCCTGTGAGACGCGGTTCTGCACAAGCACCTGTGCCTGGTCAATGTCGGTCCCCAACTTGAAGGTGACCGTCAGGGTCATCACCCCGTCGCTCGTCGCCTGGGAAAAGATGTAGAGTGAGTTTTCGACGCCGTTGAGCTGTTGCTCCAGGGGTACGGCGACGGTCTCGGAAATCGTGGTGGGGTTGGCTCCGGGATACACGGCGCGGACCACGATTTGCGGTGGGATCACCTCCGGATATTCCGAGACCGGCAGCCGGAACATGGCGAGCAGCCCAACCAGAAAGATCAGGACCGAGAGCACTCCGGCAAAAATCGGCCTCTGGATGAAGAAATGGCTGAATCTCATGGCTGTTGAAACACAACGCCGCCGGAGCGCCGGGCGCGGCAATCAGCGGGACTCGACCGCGGCGGTGGTGACCGCCTCCCGAACGGGCGTCACGGGCATGCCGGGCCGCACCCGCAACAGCCCGTTGACCACCAGCGCGTCGCCGGGCTGCAGGCCGTCTCGAACCACCCGCCGACCACCGATCAGGGCGCCAAGCCGCACCGGGCGGTAGGCCACGGTATTGGACGACGTCAGCGTGAAGACAAACCGCTGGTTCTGATCCGTCCCGATCGCGGATTCCGGGACGAGCACGGCGGCGTTTCGGGCGCTCCCGGGAAGGCGAACCCGGGCGAACAGCCCGGGCAACAACAGGCCGTCCGGATTCGGATACTGCGTGCGGACCAGGATGCTTCCGGTCGCGGCCTCCAGCCGGTTGTCAAGCGATTCAATGAAGCCCTTGTGAGGAAAGCCCGTCTCGTTCGCGAGTCCCATCTCCACCACCACCCGGCCTGCCCGGTTGGTCTCCAAAACCCCATCCCGCAACAAGGCGCGGAATCGGAGCAGGGCCGCCTCGTCCACATCGCTGTAGGCAAACATCGGATCCACGCTGACCACCGTGGTCAGCAGGGTGGTGAAACCGTCCACACCGCTGACATTGTTGCCCACGGTCACCAGCGCGCGGCTGACCCGTCCGTCAATCGGAGACTTCACCGCACAGTATTCAAGATCCAGTCGGGCGATCTCCAATGCGGCTTCTGCGGACTGCAGGGCTGCCTGAGCGTCCGTGTGGGCCCATCGGCGCTGATCCGCTTCCTCGATCGAAATCGCCTTCGTTTCAAACAACTGCTCCGCGCGCCTCGCCTCGCGTTCAGTGATCTCCACCCGCACCCGGGCCCGCCGCACGTCCGCTTCGGCCCGATCATGGACCGCCTGCTTCGGCCGCGGATCAATGATGCACAACACATCGCCCTTCCGGACGAGCTCTCCGGGGCGAAATCGGACCTCGGTGAGATACCCGGAAACCCTGGGACGTATCTCGACCACTTCGGGGGCTTCGAGACGCGCGGTGACCTCTTCGTACTCCACGACGTCCTCCAACTCCAAAAAGCGCACCGTGACCGTGGGAGGTGGCGGCTCAGCGGATGTCCTCGCCTCCGCCTCGGGGCTGCAGCCTGCCACCAGGGACAACGTGAGGGCGAGGATCGTGGGAATCAGAAAGACGGACCCAATGGACGCGTTCATCGGCTAGGCGGGGAACGAAATCTCCTGCTGGCGCATCTGTTGCTGACGCACCCACCACTTCCGAAGCGCTGCCACCTTCTCATCGGCAAGCGCTGGAAGGAAAAGGTCCGGCCACGGGGTCAGGCTCGCCAGGGCCTCCGCTTCGCGCAGCGCCGCCATCAGCAAGTCGGCAGGAATCTCACTTCCGTGGGCATCCAGCATTTCCAGCAACCATTGACGGCGAAAGCACGCAATCGCCCGGTCGGTCCGCTGATCGTACCGGTCCGTCGCCAGCTCCGTGAATGTGGCCGGTGTGGCGTCCGGCACTGTGTTCCGCAATCCCGAGTTCATTGAGAAATTGTTGACTGGTCGTCTATCTTCCGCGGGCAAACTGGTTTGAATTCTGATCCTGTCAAAGATTGGCGCTAGGCCGGAACAGCGACGCCCAGCAGCTGCATCATGGTCGGTTCCAGCTCCCGCAAGACACGGAGATCGTTTTGCACCTTGGCCCGGAAAATAAGTCCCAACAGGCACGTGCCCACCGCCCGAGCCGCCGCCGGCACGTCACGAACGACGATCAAACCTTCCCGCCGGGCATCGGCAATGGCGCTTTCAAGGTAGCGCAACCCGCGGTTCAGAAGGTCTTCCGATTTTGCGCGCAGGCGATCGTCCTGGGTGGCAAGCTCTGCCCCCACGTTCGCATACGGACAGCCGCAAACGTGTCCAAACCTCTCGTAAAGAGCATGTTGAGAATCCATCACACTCTGACACCAACGTGAGAGACGCTCCAAGGGCGGCACTTGGGGGGAAAAAATGGCGTCGAGCACCGGCCGCTTTTGATCCCAGTGCGCCTCATACGCGGCGAGGGCAAGATCCGCCTTGGAAGGAAAAAAGTGGTAAAAGCTTCCCTTTTTGACCCCCGCCTGGGAACAGATGTCGTCCACACTCACGCCGCCGTAGCTGCTCGACCAAATGAGGTCGAGTGCCGCGCTCAGCAACCGCTCCCTGGCATCACTGGTCCGTCCCATATTGCCGGCTTAGTTCTTCCCGCCACGCCAGCAGTAACGATTCTGTACCGTTCGGTCAACATATTTCCACCGGAGACTCCGCGGAGATTGCCGTCCGTTGCTCCGCGTTGAGCCGCGGGTCCAAGCCGGTTGGCGAGGCGTGGCCGGGAGTCAAGAGTCATCCGATGCGTGGATTTTGGAACGTCCGCCCATCGCGGCGGGCAAGACGGACTCAAGAAACGCCGGTTCCGGATGGCGGCGGACACGGATCCGAAAGCGGGTACCCCATCAGCGCAGCGGCGTCGCGCATCCGGCGATCGCTGGTGACAAGCGGCCAATCCTGAAGTTGGTCGGCGGTGGCAAGGTGCAGGGCATCCAGGGATCGCAGCGGGACCCGCGGATGCACTCGCTCGATGATCCAGTTTGCGCGGCGCCCGATGGCATCGGTGATTGAGGCGAGGTCGACCACTTCTTCCAGGCAATATCGCTCGAAGCGCTGCCACGCCCGGCGGCGCAGATCAGGAGCAATGGCCTCGCCGCGCTCCTTGGCCATCAGCGCGGCCCAGACCTCGGTGTGGGCGAGCATGGACGAGGAAACCGGCTGACCATCGGTCAGCCGGCCGTAGAACTCGCTGTCCGATTCACGAATCAGCAGCTTCACAAGGATGCAGGAATCCAGATACATGATCCTCGTTGGCCGCCCGGTCTGGCTTGGGAACGGTGATGCCGGCTAATCGCGCCCGTCCCGGTCTGCCCGGAGGACGTCCTCCGCCGGGGGGCCTCCTGAAACCGGCTGAGATCGGAGCCACGCCCAATCCACGCGGAGCGCTTTCCGACGTTCGCGCACAGGTACAAGCCGGGCCTTGGGCAGACCATCGCTGGTGATGATGACCTCATTGCCGAGTACAGCCTCCTCCAGGAGTCGGGACAACTGGTCTTTGGCGGAACGAACGTTGATGGACATGGATGGAGGTTCGGCAAAAGCGGCCTCACGAAGGAGGTCCCCAGCCGGAGTGCTTGGGGGATAACGAAACGGCTTTTTCCTCTTCTTCACTCCGCGGGTGTAGCCTCAAGTGGCATCACCGTCAACACTTTTCTGGCTTCAAGTGGCCTCATGGCGTTCCCTGGGACCGGAAGGATGCGAGCCCGCCGTGGCGGAACGGGGTTCAACAGATCGGAGTGGACGATCGCTCCGGCGGGATTGCGGGACCCTTCACGCAACGACCTCGGTGCCCACACCGGCATCGGTGAAGATTTCCAGCAGCACCGAGTGGGGCACCCGCCCGTCCACGAACTGCACCTTCTCCACACCCGCACGCAACGCCCCGACCGCGCTGTCCACCTTGGGAATCATCCCGGCGTCCACCACCCCGGCCCGCTTGAGTTCGTTGACCTCCGAGGTCCGAAGGTGGGAGATCAGCGATGCCGGATTCTTCGCGTCGCGCAACAGGCCGGGCACATCGCTCATGAATACCAGGCGGCGCGCCCGGAGGGCGATCGCCGTCATTGCGGCCGCGACGTCGGCGTTGCAGTTGTACACCGCGCCATCCTCTCCACGCGCCGTTGGGCTGATCACCGGGGTGAATCCACGGGCGATGCAGTCGAGGAGCGGCGTGGTGTTCACCCGGGTCACCTCTCCCACAAAGCCTGGATCCACGCGCGCTCCATCGGATCCGGTCAGCCACAACTTGCGGCAGGTGAAAATGTCGGCGCCGGCAAACCCCTGGGCCACGCCGCCCAAATGGTTGATGGTGGCCACCACCTCGGGGTTGATCTCCCGGGAAAGCACGCGGTCCACAATCTCGACCATCGCGGCGGTGGTCACCCGCTGGCCCTGCACGAACCGCGTGGGCAGCCCCGACTGCTCCAGGGCCCGGGTGATGGCCTTGCCGCCGCCGTGAACCACGACCGGGTTCACTTCCACGGCCTCCAAGAAAACGATGTCCCGGGCCACCCCCTCGCGAACCGCCGGGTCCGGTGAGTCCATGAATGAGCCCCCATATTTCACCACGAAGGTGGCCCCGGAGAACCGCTGGATGTAAGGCAACGCCTCCAGCAGTGTCTCCGCCTTGGCAATCAGGTCCTGCATGGGTCTCACCCTCCAAGGCTGGCGGGGTCGTTGACATCGCCCTTGTTGTATTCCACGTAGGCCTCCGTCAGGTCCGCCGCGTACATCACCGCCGCACCCCGGCCAAGGTTCAGCCGGATGTGCAGGTCAAATTCACCCGGTGCGACCGCGCGGCACAGGGCGTCGAACGGCACCCGGGTTGGCTGTCCCCGCCGAAGGCTCCAGACCACCCGGCGCAAGCCGGGCTTGCTGTACCCGATGTCCACACGGTTCTCGGCAACGGTGGCCGGACTGTACCCGAGGGCATCCATGATCCGCCCCCAGTTGGGATCGCCGCCGTGCCAGCTCGTCTTGACCAGGGCGCTGTTCGCCACCGATCGCGCCGCGGCGTCGGCCGCGGCGTCGCTGATCGCACCCGACACCCGCACGGTGACCACCCGGTGCACGCCCTCGCCGTCGCGAACGATCTTGAGCGCGAGATCCAGGCAGACCGCGGACAACGCCTCTTGAAAGATGCCCATCTCCCGATCGCGCAGACCCAGCCGCCGGTTGCCCGCCGCCCCTCCGGCAAGAAGCAACACCGTGTCGTTGGTGCTCATGTCGCCGTCCACGGTGATCCGGTTGAAGCTCCGGGCCACGGCCTCCTGCAAAACTCCCCGCAGGGCCCGGGCCTCAATGGCGGCGTCGGTGGTCAGGAACGCCAGCATCGTGGCGTGGAGCGATCTTGGACGGGCCGCCGGACGGGCCCCGTTTGCGCTCATCCCCGGCTGGATCATGCCGGCCCCCTTGCACATGCCCCCGATGCGCACCGTGCGCCCCGCCAGCCGAAACTCGACCGCGCACTCCTTGGGACGCGTGTCGCTGGTGAGGATGGCCTCGGCGGCGTGGGACGCGTGGGCCGCAGAACGCCCCAGCACCGCGGACGCCGCAATGATTCCGCTGCGGACGCGATCCATCGGCAGCGGAACTCCGATCCGGCCCGTGGACGCCACCAGTCCGAGCCCATCGGGAACCCCCAGCACCTCCTCCATCCATCGGGTCATCTTGAGGGCATCCACACTGCCACGCCGCCCGGTACAGGCGTTGGCATTGCCGGAATTCACGACCACCGCCTGGGCCAGTCCCTTGGCAACCCGGGCCACGCAGACCTTCACCGGCGCGGCACACACCTGATTGGTGGTGAACATGCCGGCGACCGCACAGGGGCCGTCCGCCACAAGAAGGGCCAGGTCGCGTTTGGCCCCACGGGCCGACCCCTTGCCGGTGCCCAGCCGTTTGAGATCGCAGAACACGGCCCCCGTGCGAAATCCCGACGCCGCGACAACACCGCCCGCCACCGCCTTGAACTTGCTGCTCACGCGCCGCGATGAACTCACAGGACCGCCCTGATGCAATTCCAAAGGAGGTGTTCGCATCGAATGATCGGTCCTCCGCGGCGCACCGAACCCGAAAGGATGCGTTCTTTGGGGGCGGCAGGGATTCTGCTAGCCTTCGGGTCATCCGACTTATGGGAATGATTGAACGCTCGGCACTGCTCCAGGTCTCCGGGACGGTCACCGGACGCTGCAGACCGGCATCGAACCGGCAGTGGGCCGTCGCGGCGCTGATGGGAATCGTGCTCTGGGTTCCGACCGCGGCCCAGCCCTCGCGAGGCCTCCTCCGTGAGGTCTACACGGGCATCGGCGGCACGGCGGTGCGGGATCTCACCTCCGCGCCCGCCTTTCCCGATTCCGCGAGCAGCATTGATTACGTCTTGGACTTCGAAGCACCGACGGATGTTCTCGACGACTACGGCCAGCGGCTTCGGGGCTACGTGATGCCTCCGGTCTCCGGCAATTATGTGTTTTGGATCGCCTCCGATGACGGCGGGGAGCTGTGGCTTGGAACCGACTCGACGCCAGATTCCCGCCGGCGGATTGCAACGGTGAACGGCTGGACCTCGCCGCGGGAATGGACCCGGGAGCCGAACCAACGCTCGGCACCGGTGCCACTGGAGGCCGGACAGATCTACTACGTTGAGGCCCTGATGAAGGAGGGCGGCGGCGGGGACAATCTGTCGGTTCGTTGGATTCGTCCCGACAGCGTGGACGAGGCTCCAATCCCCGGCGCCCACCTGCTGCCCTGGGGCATCGCCTTGAGAGAACCCGCCGTCGTCCGGGATCCGGTGTCCACTGAAGTCGTCGAAGGAGCGATCGCGCGATTCAACGTGGTCCCCGACCCGATGGGTCCGGCGCGGTTCCAGTGGATGCGCAACCAGTCCGACCTTCCCGGAAAGACGGAATCCACGCTGGAGTATGGTCCGGTTTCCCTGGCGGACCATCAGGCTCGATTTTCCGTGCGGCTCACCAACACGTTCGGCTCGGTGGTTTCGGCCGAGGCGGTGCTCACCGTGGTTCCAGACACAACGCGACCGGTGCTGGTGTCCGTTGAAAATCGCGATGAGCGCACGGTTCAGGTGCGGTTCAGCAAGCCGGTGGCCTCCGCGACGGCCAGCGTGGCGGCACATTTTCAACTCGATGGCAGGGTAACCGTTCACGCGGCGGCCCTGGACCCGGACGGCCTCACCGTCCGTCTGACGGTGTCGCCCCTGACCTTCGGCACGCGGTACACCCTGACGGTCCGAGGGATCACCGACCAGGCGGGAACCCCCAACGAGATCCCGCCGGACTCGCAACTGGCCTTCGTGGCCCTGGAATACGCCCCCGTGGATGTTGGTCGTCCTGCGGTCGGGGGCGGCGTGACCCGGATTGGGCCGGACCGCTACGATGTCACCGGGGGCGGGACGGAGATCGGAGGCAGCCGCGATGAGTTCCAGTTTGCCTCGGAGCTCCGCACCGGCGATTTCGACCTCGAGGCCCGGATCGAGGGGGTCACGATCTCCAATCCGTGGGTGCATGCCGGCCTGATGGCGAGGTCCACACTCGACGAGGGATCGCCGTTTGCCGCGGTGTTCGCCTCGTCCGTGCAGGTGGGGTGCTTCTTCAAGTCCCGGAGCACCGCGGGCGCCTCGGTCGCCACGGTGGCACCGCGCCATGGGTTTCCCGCGAACGATCCCTTCACCTGGCTGCGCCTGAGACGCGCCGGAAACAACTTCTCCGGATTCGCCAGCCTCGATGGCAGGATCTGGACGCCACTGGGCAGCGTGACGCTTCCATTGGCGCCGGCGACCCTGCGCTTCGGACTCGCCGTGGCAAGTCTTGATCCCACAGCGACGGCGACCGCACAGTTCCGCGACATCAGGCCGGTTTCCCACCTCAGCGAGGGCTCGCTTCAACTCGACCGGGAGCCCCCGGGACCCTTCGTTCGATCCTCAGGCATGGTCCTCACGGAACTGATGTATCGCCCACGCGCCGACGGGACCGGACGGGACCTCGCATTCGTTGAGCTCTCCAACGCGGGCTCGATCGTGGAGGACCTTTCGGGAGCGCAGCTCACCGGCGACATCTCGTTCACCTTCCCCGATGGATTCCGCCTGATTGCCGGGGACCACGTGGTGGTTGCTGCAGCACCGGGCGACCTGGAGGAGGCCACAGGGCTGTCCGGGGTCCTGGGTCCGTACAGCGGGCGTCTTCCCCATGGAGGCGGCACGGTGGGCCTGCGGAGCCGCCATGGAGATCAATTGTTCGTGGTACCGTACGGCACTGGGTATCCTTGGGCTGTGGCGGCCAGCGGCGGGGGACACTCCCTGACCCTGGCCCGGCCCAGTTACGGTCCGCGCGACCCCCGGGCGTGGGCGGCAGGCGAAATCATCGGCGGTACGCCGGGACGCCCGGAGGCGGTGCGCCCGGATCCCCTGAAAGCGCTTCACATCAACGAGATTCTGGCCCGCGGCGACGGGACCAACCCGGATTTCGTCGAACTCTTCAATGGCGGCCCTGCCGAACTGGATGTTTCCGGATGCATCCTCACCGACTCCCCGGCCGTCGCCCGTTTCATCATCCCGGCGGGCACGCGCCTTGCCCCGCGGGACCATCTGGTCTTCGACCGGGAGCAACTGGGCTTCGGGTTGAGCGCCTCCGGGGAAGCCGTCTATCTCCTCCACCCGTCCGGCAACCGGGTGCTGGATGCCGTGCGGTTCGGTCCCCAGGAACGGGGCGTGAGCTACGGGCGCCAGCCCGATGGCTCTCCGGTGCTGCGGCGGCTCGCCCGGCCCACACCGGGAGCCGCCAATGCCTCCTGGCGACGCGAGGACCTCGTCATCAGCGAGCTGATGTACCACCCCATTTCCAAGGATGATGCCGATGAGTTTCTCGAGCTGCACAATCGCTCCGACGCCCCGGTGGCCCCAGGCGGCTGGCGGTTTACCGACGGCATTGATTATGAAATCCCGGAGGGAGTGATCATCGAACCGGGCCAGCAACTGGTGGTGGCAAAGGATCCGGAACGACTGCGTCGGGCTCATCCGAATCTCGCCGCCACGGCCGTCGTGGGGCCCTACCGCGGCACCCTCTCCAACCGCGGCGAACGGATTGCCCTGTCGCGCCCGGAGGTGATGTCCGGAGTGCGGGTGTTTGTTGACGTGGCTGAGGTGTCGTATCGCGACGGCGGCGCCTGGGGCGAGTGGGCAGACGGCGGGGGCTCCAGCCTCGAATTGGTGGATGTCAACGCCGACCCGTGGATGGCCTCCAACTGGGCCGATTCGGATGAGACCGCCAAGGGGGAATGGACGGCGGTCTCCTTCACCGGTCGTCTCGACCAGGGCAACAGTTCATTCCAGCCCAACCAGCTACAGATCACCCTGCAGGGCGGCGGGGAGGCGCAGGTGGACGACGTCGAAGTGATGAAGGCGGACACCGGGGAAAACCTCGTCAACAACCCGGGGTTTGAGTCGGGATCCGGTGCCGGGGCCACCGGTTGGACCTTTCAGGGCAATCACGCGACCTCATTTGTGGAGAACACCGGTGCGGCTTCGGGAACACGATGCCTCCACCTGAAAGCGCAGGCCCGGGGCGACACCGGATTCAACCGTGTGCGGGCCGCGCTCCGGCCCGGACTGCGGTCCGGGGACTCCGCAGTCATGGGGGCCAAGGTTCGCTGGGTCCGTGGCTGGCCCGAGGTCCTGTTCCGAATCCGGGGCAACTGGATTGAAATGCCCGTGCGGCTGTCCGTGCCGTCGAACCTTGGCACCCCGGGACGCCCCAACAGCCGTCGTCTGGAAAATGCGGGCCCCGCCATCGCCGAAGTGCGCCACGTGCCGGTGCTGCCAGCGTCCGGGGAGCCCGTGGTGGTCACAGCGCAGGTGGCCGATCCGGATGGCGTCAGCGCGGTGCGACTGGTGGGGAGGCTGGACGGCGGTTCGACGACGCTGAACCTCGTTCTCCGGGATGACGGCACGGGCGGAGATGCCTTCCCCGGGGATGGCATCTACACCGTCACGCTGCCGGGACGCACCGCGGGCACGCTGGCGGCCTTCCGGATCGAGGCCACCGACGGTGCCGGGGCTCCGGCCACGACGCGATTTCCCGCTGCAGCTCCAGCCCGGGAATGCCTGGTGCGCTGGGGGGATCCCGTCCCATTCGGGACCCTGGGCCATTATCACATGTGGAGCACCACGGCGACCGAGAACGCCCGCAACAATTCCTCCGCACTCAACAACCTCTTCCGCGACCTCACCTTCGTGTACGGCAACTCGCGCGCCGTTTACGGCGCCGGGTTCAAGGACAAGGGCAGCCCCTTCAAGGGGGGCGCTGGAGACTGGTTCATCGAGCTCCCCAAGGATGAGCCGATCCTGGACACCGACGAACTGACTCTGGCCTCGACGGGAAACAACGGGAACGACAGCACCAACCTGCGCGAGCAGTTATGCTTCACGATCGCCAGGGACATTGGTGCGGCATCCCTTCACGGGCGCTACGTGCGGCTGTATCGCAACGGCAGTGCCTTCCGGGACGTCATGGAGGACACCGAGGAGCCCAATGGCGAGTACTCGGAACGCTACTTCAGCGATGGGGCGAATCCGGACCTGTACAAGGTGGAGGACTGGTTCGAGTTCCAGGACGACGGAACAAGCTTCAACAACGTGGATGCCACCCTGCAGCGATTCACCACGCCGCCGGGCACCGCCGGAGCGCCCCTGAAGGTCGCACGGTACCGTTGGAACTGGCGCAAACGGGCCGTGCAGGACTCCGCCAACAACTACACGAATCTCCTGGAGTTGGTGGAGGCGGTGAACACGCAGGGTGCCGCTTATGTGGACCGTGTGTTTGGCCTGGTGGATGTGGACCAGTGGATGCGCACGTTTGCCTTCCAGCGCATCGTTGGAAACTGGGACTCCTACGGCATGGCCCGCGGAAAGAACATGTACGCCTACAAGAGGGACGGGATGACATGGAAGCTGTTCTCGTGGGATGTGGACTTCGCGCTGGACCAGGGCGGCAACTCCCCCACGGACGGCCTCTGGGGGGGCGGAGACCCGGTGATCAACACGATGTTCAACAACCCGGCCATCCGAAGGCGTCTCTGGCAGGCCTACCTGGATGCAGTCAACGGACCTCTCGATCCCGCCCGGGCCGCCGCCGAGGCCGGAGCGAGGGCCGAGGCCCTTCGCAACAACGGTATTCGAACCACACCGTTCACCGGGGCCCTGAACTACCTCGCCACCCGTCGCCAGACGATCCTCAATGCCTACCAGGCGGCCGATGTACCGAACCTCGCGATCACCGGTCCCGCCGGTGCGGAGTTCACCACCGGGGAACCAGTCGTCCTCCTCACGGGACGCGCCCCGCTTGCGCTGACCGGCCTGACCGTGAACGGGGTTCCGTACCCGGTGACCTGGACCGGAGTCACGGCCTGGCGCCTGACGGTCCCGCTGACCCAGGCCACCAACGACCTGACCCTAGGGGGTGTGGACCGTTTCGGTCGGTCCATCCCCGGCCACGAAGCAGTCCTCCGTGTGATCTCAACGGCACCGCCGCTCCAACCGCAAGATTTCGTGGTCATCAACGAGATCCAATACCAGCCGGCCGTTCCCGACGCGTCGTTTCTCGAACTGCACAACACATCCGCATCCACACCGTTCGATCTTTCCGGATGCCGTCTGGAGGGTCTCGCGTACACCTTTCCCACTGGTGCGATCCTCCCTCCGGGCGGTTTCCTGGTGCTGGCAAAGAGCCGCGCGTCGTTTGCCACGGCATACGGGGCAACGCTTCCTGTGTATGACGAGTTTCCGGGCAACCTGCGCGCCGGCGGTGAGCGATTGGCCCTCGTGCGTCCCGATGCTGGCGGCGGATCCGCACCGCTGATCATCAACGAGCTCGTGTATGGGAGCCGTCCACCCTGGCCGGTTGAGGCCGCCGGGCTTGGCCCCTCACTGCAGTTGGTGGATCCCCGGCAGGACAATCGGCGTCCGGCCAACTGGGCGGCGACCGCGCCCGGCGCTCCCGGCCAGGTGACCCCGGGCACGGCGAACACCCCCCGACCGGCGCTGCCGCCGATGCCCAACGTTTGGATAAACGAGGTGCTGCCCCAGGGAACCACGGACGGCCTCCAACCCTTTATTGAACTGCACAACGCGGGTCCCATGTCCGTGGACCTCTCCTCGTGCTTTCTTTCCAACGCCACCGACGACTTGACGCGCTGGCCGTTCCCCGCGGGAACGGTGCTCGGAGCCGGACAGTATCTCGTCGTTCTGGCGGACGGCGCGGCGGGACCGTCCGACGACGGGCCCCTTCACACCAGCTTGCGGCTCACCCCGGAACAGGGTGTGGTCATCCTCGCCTGGCGGCGGGACGCCGGGAATGCCCCGGCGGCCCTCGACTTCGTCGAGTATTCCGCCGTGCCCGCGGAGCGGAGCGTGGGCTCGATGCCCGACGCGGATCCGCTGCGACGCCGCCTATTTCAGAGGGTGACACCGGGCCTGCCCAACGATCCCACGGTTCCCGGGCTCGCGGTCACGATCAACGAATTCATGGCGACCAATTCGGGCGCCGTGGCCGATCCCGCGGACGGGCGCTTCGATGACTGGTTCGAACTCTACAACGCGGGTCCGGAAGCGGCGGATCTTTCCGGCTATTACCTGACGGACAATCTCAACCAGTGGAACCAGTTCCGGATCCCTCCAGGTTACGTGATTCCTCCGCTCGGCTTCCGGGTTGTCTGGGCGGATGACGAGGTGGCCCAGAATGCACTGGGCAACGGGGACCTCCACGTCAACTTCCGTCTCGCGGCCGCCGGCGAATCCATCGGCCTGTTTGATCCAAACGGGCAACCCGTGGATGTCATCACCTTCGGCCCCCAGTCGCCCAACGTGTCGGAGGGCCGGTTCCCGGATGGCGGCGCGGGTGATCTCTTCCCGATGGACGCCCCCACCCCAGGCCGCTCCAACCAGGTCGCTGGCGGCAATGTTCCGCCGGTCCTCGATCGAATCGGGGACCTGTCCGTGGACGAAATGGTCCTCCTGCAGTTTACGGCGACAGCCACCGACGCCAACCCAGGGCAGCAACTGACCTTCTCCCTCGATGATGGAGCGCCAGAAGGGGCGTCCATGGACGGACCGACCGGAGTCTTCACCTGGGTACCGACCGAGTCCCAGGGCCCGGGCTCCTACACGCTCACGGTCCGCGTTGCCGACAATGGCACCCCTTCACGCAGCGCCTGGGAGCGCCTGACAGTCCGGGTCTTCGAGGTCAACCGGCCTCCGACCCTTGAGGTGGTGCCACCACAGTCGGCGGACGAGGGCTCGGAACTTAGAGTCACCCTGGCGGCCTCCGATCCGGACATCCCGCCGCAGCGGCTGACGTTCTCCATTCTGAACCCGCCCGAGGGCGCCAGCCTGGATGCCGACACGGGCACCCTGTCCTGGATTCCCACCGAGGAGCAGGGTCCCGGACGCTTCGAACTGACCGTGCGGGTCACCGACGACGGCGAGCCTCCACTCACCGCAGAACGTTCGATTCAAGTCACCGTCAACGAAGCCGATAATGCGCCGGTGATTGAGCAACTCCCGCCGATGACCCTTCTCGAGGGGCAAACCCTGGTGGTGACCAACCGCGCCTGGGATTCCGACCGGCCGCCCAACGAACTCCGGTTCAGCCTGCCGCCCGGCGCTCCGCCCGGAGTGACACTGGACCCCGTCACCGGTGTGCTCGTGTGGGAAACCACCGAGGAGGATGGCCCCAGCAGCCATCTGATTCTGGTCCGCGTGACCCAGATCACCGGATTGCCACTCAGCGACCAGTACCTGCTCGGCGTCACGATCCTGGAAGACAACCAGCCTCCCCGGCTCCAACCCGTCGCCGATGTCGAAATCACGGAAGGGGAACGTGTCGAATTCTTCGTGGTGGCGTCCGATGCCGACCTCCCGGTTCAGGCGCTGACCTTTTCCCTCGATCCAGGCGCGCCGGATGGCGCGGAAATGGACCCGGTTACGGGCCGATTTTCCTGGCAGTCGCCCCCGGATGCCGGTGCAGACCGCTGGGAGGTCACGGTACGGGTGACGGATGACGGGCCTGAAAAGAAGAGTGCAGCCCAAACCTTCCAGATTGCGACGCACCCCGGATTCCAAGTGCTGATCAGCGAATTGATGACTCACCCGGAAACGCCTGGCGCCGCCTACATCGAGATTCTCAACCGATCCGAGCGCACCCCCTGGCCGCTCGGCGGCGTGCGACTGCGCGGCCTGGGATTGGAGTTCACCTTCCCGGACGGCTTCGTGCTGTCCCCGGGTGCCGCGGCCTGTGTGGTGGAGAATTTCGCCGCGTTCCGTTCCGCCCATGGCGAGGGACCGTCAGTTGCCGGGCAATGGACCGGCACGTTGAATCCTGTGGGCGATGTTCTGCGGCTTTGGACGCCGGCGATGGCTGCCTCGGTGGCCGAAATCCTCGATGAAGTCCGGTTTGAGGCGGCCGCACCGTGGCCCGCCGCGGCCCGCGGCGGCGGCACCTCGTTGCAACTGCTGGATGTGCGCCGGGACAACACCCGGGTCGGAAACTGGGCCGCCCCGCAGACCTACGACGGACCGCGCCAGCTGGTCGTCCTGACCAACAGCTGGCGGTACTATCAGGAGGGTCCTCTGCCGGCCTCCTGGAAGGACCCGGATTTTCAGGATGCCGGGTGGCCCGCGGGCCGGGCGCTGCTCTACGTCGAGGACGCCGCATTACCGGCACCAAAAAGCACGCCGCTCCGGCTTGGCCAGAACACCTATTACTTCCGCACGAGTTTTGTCCTTCCGGTGCCTCCGGACGGCACGCGCCTGCAGCTCCGCACCGTGATTGACGACGGGGCCGTGTTCTACCTGAACGGCCGCGAAATCTTTCGGCAGAACATTCCGGCCGGAATTCCCGTGGACTTCAACACACCTGCGTCGCTGGTGGACAACGCCGTGTTGACCGGGCCGTTTGCCCTGCCGGGCACTGGGCTCGTGGCCGGGACCAACGTGCTGGCGGTGGAGGTGCACCAGGTCAACAGCACGAGTTCGGACATCGTCTTCGGCTGCTCACTCGACCTGGATGGCGGCACGGTGGCGCCCCGGACCCCGGGCGCCCCCAACAGTCTCCGCCTGGACCTGCCGGAGTTTCCACCGGTATGGATCTCGGAGGTGCTGCCCCTCAACACCGAAGGGCTCGCGGATGGCAGCGGAATGCGCGAGCCCTGGATTGAGCTGGTCAATCGCGGAGACGATCCGATTCCCTTGGCGGGCTGGTTCCTCAGTGACAATGCGACGGCATGGGACCGCTGGGCATTTCCCAAGGAGGCGGTACTGTCTCCGCGCAGCCACGTGGTCATCTTTGCCGACGGACAACCCTCGAAGTCCACCCCCTCGGAATGGCACACCTCATTTCGATTGGAACCTTCGGGAGGTGTGGTGGTGCTGGCGCGCCCGCAACTGGGAGGGCTCGCGGTCATGGATTATCTGCGCCACTCCGGCCTCCCGCCGAACACCAGTGCCATCCCGGATGCAGACGGAATCGCTGGATCCAGCCGCCCGGCATCCCCCACCCCGGGTGATCCCGACACGCCGAACCGGCCGCCCCGCTTGGCCGCGGTCGCCAGACAGGAAGTGCCAATGGGCCTTCCATGGCGGTTCACCCTGGTCGCCACGGATCCGGATCCCTACCATCGGCTCACCTTCAGTCTTGTTCGCGGACCGGCCGGCATGACGGTCAGCCCGCGCGGGTTCCTCCTCTGGACGCCCGCCCCAAATCAGTTGGGCGTCCAGGACATCACCATTCGGGTCACGGACGACGGTGTGCCGCCGCTCGCTGACGAGGTCACGTTCCAGGCGGCGGTGACCGCTGCCTTGGCGGTGCGGATTGGTGTGGAATGGTTCGGAGATCAGCTCCACCTGGTGTTCAACACCGCCGAGGCACTCCCCCACCGAATCGAGGGGACGCGAAACCTTGCCCACCCGGACTGGAGGCTCCTTCAGGAACTCAACGGAACCGGAGGTCCGGTCCGATGGCCCCTTGCGGACGCCGCCGGCCTGGAGCCGTGGTATTTCCGTGTGGTGGTTCCCTGACCGGAGAGTGGTTGGTGGTTCAGCGTCGGGCTGTTTCGGGGTTCAGTCCTGCGGCAACCAGCGCCGCCCGAACCGTATCCACATCGCGCTTTCCGGTCGGCAGAGGCCACCCCAGCAGGTCACCGTTGGGCTTGAAACCGTCCCCATCCACATCCACAAAAATGGGATTGTTGTACGCGCACGGCCGGAGTCCGGCCTGATCGCTGGTCCCGAATCCCTTCTGCAGGTTGAGTCCCTCTCCAACCGCCACAACGATCAGGTGCGCGTCCTCGCTCAACCGGATCGGTAGCCTGCGGTCAAACCGCACCACCCCGTTCCCGAACCATTCGGGGTGGCTGGCCCGGGTGAAGTTAAGGTCAGGACGCTGCCGTCCATTCACCAGGACCTGAACCCGGTTGATGTCCATCCAGTCGGTGCACTGCACCCGCACGTGGAGGTGAAACATGCCGGGCTGCATCGTGGTGTCGCCGGGTTGGGTGCCATCCTCGCAAGCCACTTGGAGAAATGGACCCGACGTCACGATGCCGCGTCCGGCGCGTGCGTTGCGAACATTCTCCCGCCAGTCAATCCGCGCGGGATCATCACTGGAACTGGGCAGATAGACGCGCCACCCCCCTGCGCCATTGCCGTGAACCGCATGGGCATCCGCGACTGCAGTGGCCCAGAGCCGCGTGCCACGATTGAGCAATTGAAGCCAGATGAATTCCCAGACCTGGCGGACCGACTCCCGGCCGGCGGCACCGCGGACGATCCGCATCGGCGCTTCTGCCAGCAGGTCGTCATTCACAAAATTCTGAGTCTCGAGGGCATCCACCAGGCGGTCGAGTCCGGCAAATCCGCCATCCGGTTCGCCGTCACCGTCCCGGTCATTGAAGTCCTCCGCCAGGTCCGGGTGGTTCAACTGGATCCATCGCAGCGGCTCCCCGCCCTGCCATCCGCGAAGGGTGATTGCCGTGATGCGCGGGTCTCGATTCCACATCGGCGCGCCGTTGTCCTGACGGTGCGGCACCGGCTCAAAGGGAAATGAATTCATATGCTGGCCGGATCCGGTCAACTCGACCCCGGGAACCGTCTTCAGAAACGGGGCCAGACCCAACGCCTCGATGTGGGGCCCCCAGTCAAAGAACCGGTTGTGCTCGGTCGTGGGGGCGAACTCGATGTGCTCGGCAGCCAGGTTGATCAACCGGTCCCGCACGCCACAGGTGTTGTCGCCGCTCTCGGTGGTGTGGTTGTGGTAGTCACAGCTCACCCAGCCCGAGGTGTCCACCAGACGCCGCAGAACTCCGGCGACGGCAACGGTCCCGCCTGGTTCCAGCAGAATCTCCTGTTCGAGATGCCCGAACTCCGGGCCGCGGGTCACCACGATCCGGTAGGCGCCCGGCGGAAGTTGGACCCGGAAGTCGCCCCGTTCGCTGTGATATTGATCCGCACAGCCGTGCGCACGGAGCTTCGGACCAAGATTGGGGGACGGCGTATCGCCGATCCCGAGGAATTGCACCTTGCAGGGGATTGAGGTTTCAAACTCGTCCCGAATGTCAAAACGCGCCATCGCGGCGGCCTCCATTGCGACCTCCACGACGGCCGCCTGGTTCGTTCCAATCGTGACCCGGCGCTTCACTGCCGGACGGCCGATGTCCGACACTTCGACCTCATAAGTGCCGGGAGGCAGCGCCAGGTCAAGGGTGCCGTCGTGATCGGGGTACGCTGGAACACTTCCCGCGCCCCAGGGAATGCGGAACCGTGCGGTGGGAACCGGCTCCCCGGAAGCATCGCGCACCGATGCCTGGAGCCTCCCAACAGGTCCCAGTCGTGCCGCAACCACTCCGGCAGCCTCCGCAGGTGAACGCCCGACGGCCAGGAACCGCACCACTTCCAGTTCTTCCCCGGGCTGCAACACCCACTCCTCACCACGTTTGGGACCATCGGCCACCGGCAGCCACGCGTAAGCGTACCCGGCCCGATCCGCGGGATCCTCGGCATCCGCCCACACGATCCCATCCACTTCTCCGGACGACGCAAACCGGGTCCACCGGTCGTCGAGACGATTGGTCAGGCTCTGCATCCCCTCGTTGCGAACCGTCGAGGCGATCAGGATTCCCTGCATGCCGTCTTCGAGGTGATAGGCATGGCGCTTGTGGAGGCCCTCGTTGCCGGGCGCCGAAACCACCGTCTCAACCACGGCCGCGCCCCCGTCGCCGTGGCGATCCACACGCACATACGAGACCGGGCCCTGCTGGGCGAGCGGCGCGAAGATGACGAGTTGATCGTTGGCGTGCCCGCGGAGCCCGAGGTCATACAGGCAGCCGGGCGTGATGCCATTGGTCCCATAGAACGTGCTCATGTTGGCCCGGCGCAGGGACGCGTTGTGCGAAACGGTCGCCTCCACCAGGTCGTTGCGCAGCACAAAGTCGCCCACGATGCCGTCGGCTTCCTTGCCGCGCGGCAGGAGATGGGTGGCCGCCGGACCGACCTCGACCGCGGTGGCCGCCGCAAGTCGCGCACCGCCAAGAACCGCGGCAATCGCCGCACTGGATCCGGTCCCCAAGAGTCGTTTCATGGTCCACTCCATGGGCCCCGAAACCGGTCCTGAACTCAAGCAACAGTTCTGTGGCGGACACCGCCCCTCACGCAGCCGTGTCAACGACCCACCACATCCACCACCGGCGGCGCAATCCGGTCATCGAGGCTCCGGAAATCCAGTCCCAGCAGTGCGGCCACCGTGGCCGCCGCCTGGGATTGGGTGACGGGCGCCACATTGCGGCGCTCCCCGAGGGGTGCGGTGTCGGGACCGAGCACTGCCATCCACATGAAGACGGAGCCGGGAATCTCCCGCCCATGACTTTTCCAAGCCACGGGCGACGGGCCGCGTCCATGATCGGTCGTGATCACCAGGGAGGTTCGGTCGCGGTACTCCGGAAGCGACTGGCAGGCCGTCCATAGATCGCCAAGGAACCGGTCGAAATTCACGGCGGCGCGAAGGTAGCGTTCATAGTTGCCCTCATGGGCCCAGTCGTCCGTCTCGCCGTAGGATACGTAGAGCACCCTCGGCTTGAGGGTTTCCAGCGCGTGCAAAGCGGCGCCGCGGACGAAGGTGTCGAGCAGGACACCCTGCCAGACGGTCAGGCTGTGCTCCGCCAGATCGGTGAGCAACGAAGGCACGGTCATCCGTTGGGTTCCTGGAGGAACGTCGAAACCGCTCCACACGGGAAACCCGCCGCGTGGGGCATTAAGGATCCACGGCAGCACCTCCCAGTTCACCGCGGCGGCCACGCGCCCTTCAAACCCCGGCTGACCGCCGATCCACTCGATGACATTGGTGTTTGCGTTCAGCACCTTGTCGTTGCTGTCAATGGCCGGATCGGCCCGCCCCGTCAGGAACTCGTTGTAGCCCGGATAGGAGAAGTTGCGTCCGTTGGTGACGCGCACTTCGCTGCCCGCATCCCGGTTTCCAAACAACTGCCCCTGCTGCGCCACCACCCCCCAAAGGAAGGGGAAGAGCACCTCGCGGCGCTCCTCCGGGGTCGGTCGCCACCACTCCCGGCGAACCCGGTTGGTATCGTTGATCCCGCCCCACTCCTTGCTGAGCAGCAGCTCCTCGGCCCCCCGGAACACTTCCTCCCATCGAAGGCCGTCGGTGCTGATAAAAATCACGTTTCGGGTCTTTAACTCGGCAGCTCCGCCCCGCCAGGCAGCAAGGGACAGCATCAGGATTGGAAGGATGCGGCAAATGCACTCGGATCTCACGTGCCCAATCTGAAGTCCGGCAGCCAGCCAAGGCAATCCTCCAGCCGCCACCGGGCCCAAACAAACGTGCTAATTCGGGGCAACGTTCCCGTCCCGGCCGCGCCAGAGAGCCAGCGAGGTGAATACGCCGACCGCCGCTGCATGACTCGCAATGCCCAGTCCGATCGCGAATGGGACCAGTTGCCATCGTCCAAACCACAACAGAGCCCCGCCCACCACCGCAAACAGGAGGGCCTCCCCCAGAAAGCAGGCCCAGGCCAGACCGCGACCCCCCGCGTCCAGCCGGCTCCGCATCCACCGACGATACCCGCCCTCACCCATGGAGCGCATCAGCCAGGCGGACTGCAGGTTGCGCGCGGCAATCAGCAGGCTTGTGGTCGTCAGCGAAATCGCCAGCAGCGGCCAGGACGCGGCCAGCAGCACCAGGGCGAGATTGACCACCACCCCCAGCCTCCAGCCCAACCGGCGCGCAATCGGATTCGCCTCCAGCAACAACCCCGGAGTGGCCACATAGGTGGAGCCCAGATCGCACCCGCGTCCGAAGCCCACCACCCCCACCAGGAGCCACCACTCCGGACTGCCCGGCGACAGCATGGTTTCCAGGTCCATTCACGAGCCCCCGACGACGGCATCCCAGTCCGTGTCCATCAGGTTCCTGAGGGCTTGGAGTAAATTGTGCCCGGATCGGCCAGCCGGGACTCGGTGACCAGCAACGTCCCGTCCGCAGCGCCGACGCTGCGAAAGAAACAGCTCCGGTACCCCTCGTGACAGGCCGCACCCGTCTGCTTCACCTGGATCAACAGCGTGTCACCGTCACAGTCCACTGATACGTCCTGCACCTCCTGCACGTGTCCGCTGGTTTCCCCCTTCATCCAGAATTTGCCGCGGGACCGGCTCCAGAACCAGGTCTGACGGCTTTGCAGCGTCCGTTCCAGCGCCGCACGGTTCATCCAGGCCATCATCAGGACACGCCCCGTGGCATGGTCCTGAATGATGGCCGGGATCAGGCCGTCGGCGCTCCACTTAACTGAGTTCAGCAGGTTCACAAGGTTTGGAGCAACGCGCGAAAAGTCCGGCGCGCGTGCAGCGTTGGTCAGCCGGGGAGGCGGCGGACCGGGAGGCCGCGACCGGCGAGATACTCCTTCACCTGGCCCACGGTCAAATCCCCGAAATGAAAGATGCTCGCTGCCAGCACCGCGTCCGCCCGTCCCGCGATGAGCACCTCGGCCAGATGCTCGAGGCTCCCCGCCCCGCCACTGGCCACCACCGGCACGCCGACCGCCTCGCTCACCCTGCGGGTGATCTCGATGTCAAATCCCTGGCGCGTGCCATCGGCATCAATGGAGTTCACCACCAGCTCCCCGGCGCCCAGCCCGACCGCCTCACGGGCCCACGACACGGCTTCGCGACCGGTCGGCTCGCGTCCGCCGCGGGAAAACACCTCCCAGTGATCCGTCCCGACGCGCCGGGCATCCATCGAGACGACAATGCACTGGCTGCCAAACTTTGCGGCGCCGGCGCGGATCAGCCCGGGTGCCGCCAGGGCGGCGGAGTTGAGACTCACCTTGTCCGCCCCCGCGTGGAGCATGGTTCCCATGTCCTCCACGGACCGGATACCCCCGCCAACGGTCAGCGGCATGAAGCAACGGTCGGCGGTTCGCTCAATGACCTCCACCATGGTGCTTCGCCCATGCGCGCTCGCGGTGATGTCGAAGAACACCATCTCGTCGGCGCCCTGCTCATTATACCGCATGGCGAGCTCGACGGGATCGCCGACAATTCTGAGGCCGCCCGCTTCCGCACGGCCAAATTGAACCCCGCGGGTCACATGGCCGTCATGCACGTCAAGACAGGGGATCACCCGCCGGGCCAGCATCTTAGCGTTGGAGGTTTGGGGGTCTCCGTCCTTCAAAAAAGGGCCCGCCAGTGGGCGGGCCTACACCGCCGGGGATGGGGGGACTTATCCCGGGCCAAACTTTCCCCCGTAATTCTTGATCTGCTTGTCGGTGTACAAAAGTGTATTGAGCGAATTCAAGGGGCTTTTCGCCGAAAACTGATACCCCAACTGGCCCACGGCATCGAGAATCTCGGCCTTCGCGAGAGGCTTCGCGCGGGTCACGGTGAGCACCGCCTCCCGTAGCGACAACTCATTCCGGGGCCGGCGGCCACCAGGCCGCCGGCCCCGACGCACCGGACGGACCACCCCATCCGCCTCAGGACCCGCCGCGGAAGCCTCGACCCGCGGCGCTGCCGCCACAACTCCCAATGCCTCGTTGAGCCGGGAAAGCTCTGTCCGCAGGTCCGACCGGCGGGAAACCAGAGCCTGACGCAGGGCAACAAATTGATTTAGAGGATCGCGTTTCATTAAGCGGATTCATTCTAAGCTGGGGAACCCCGGTGACAAGCGGGAATCCCCGACTTTCATCCCATGGCCGTCGGGATCGCAATCAGACATGACTGGACCCACCAACCGCCCTCCCCGGGGTCGCAGTCCATCCCCCCCCATGGGCGGGCCCTTCGTGCCGCACGGGCGCCCCACCCGGACATCATCCCAGTTGACCCCGCCCGGGTTCTGCCTTTGAGTGGATCCATGATGCAACGGTTTCTCCCCGGGCTGGCACCGGTGGCGCTCGCCGCGCTGGTGGGTGGTTGCGCCTCGGGAGTCCAAAATCCGTCCGGGGTTCCGGTGACGGTACTGAAGGCGGATGAGCAGGGGTTCATCACGGGCTCGGGCATTGAATCCCAGGACCTCGTCGCCATCACGGACCGGATGGCCCGCAGCCTCCTCTCCAATTCCGAGATCCGGGACTTCCAACCGGCCCCGCCCCGCGTGGTCCTGTTGCCCGTCGAGAACGACACCCGGTTTCCAATTAACAAGGACCTGTTCACCACCCGCATCCGCGCGCTGTTGAACAGCCAGGCGAACGGACGCATCCGCTTCCTGGCGCGCGACCGGATGACGGCTCTTGAGCAGGAGCGGGCCTTGAAACAGGAGGGCAAGGTAACGGCCAATGCGGACCCGTTCCTCCAGGAGTTCAAGGGAGCTGATTTCTTTCTCACCGGTCGCCTGCAGGGGCTCAGTACCCAGGCCAGAGGCGGTGTGAGCGATTACGTGTTGTACACCTTCCAACTGATTGACCCGCGAACGAGTGAGATTCTCTGGGAGGATTCCGCCGAGGTAAAAAAGCAGTCGGTGGAGGATGCGGCCTACCGGTGAGCCGTGCGCTGTCCCAGGTTTGGGCCGTCGTCCTGCTGCTGGCCGTCACGGGGTGCGCCACCGTCGCCCCGGAAGAGCAGGCGCGCAGAAACCGGGTCCTCAGGGACTACGAGGAGGCCCTGACCGCCTTGAGGTCCGGCAACTACCCTGAGGCCAGGGACCGTCTGGACGCAGCGCTTGCGGTGATTGGCTCCAATTCGGCCGGCGATGCCTCGGCCCGGGAGTCGCGCGGCCTCTTCAATCCCGAATCCGTCAAAACGTTCCGAGGCGAGCCCTATGAACGGGTGATGGCCTACTATTACCGTGGCCTGCTCTACTGGATGGATGGTGAACCCGACAACGCCAGGGCCGCTTTCCGGAGCGCTGCGCTTCAGGACACCGATCCGGAGAACGGGATCACGGAGTGTGACTGGGTGTTGCTGGACTATCTCGAGGGGCTCGCCACGATCAAACTGGGCGGAGATGGCCGGGATGCCTGGCGCCGGGCCACCAACAGCGCGCGACTCAATCCACCGCCCCCACCCGACCCGTCCGTAAACGTGCTGTTCTTCCTGGAAATGGGACGCGGACCGGTCAAATACGCCGACGGCGAGTTCGGCGAGCGGCTCAAATTCCGCCCGGGAACGGCACCCGATCCGGTGGCGGTGATCCACGTCGGGGACCAGACGTTGCACGTCGGCCCGCTGGACGATCTCACCTACCAGGCGACGACCCGGGGCGGCCGCGTGATGGATCACGTGCTGCAGGGCAAGGCCGTGTTCAAGGGCACCACCGACACCTTGGGCACGGCCGCCATCGTTGCGGGAAGCGCCCTGGCCATCGCCGGCAATTCCAATGCCACCCGCAACGCGGGCATGGGGGTCGCGCTGGCCGGCCTGGTGACCAAGGCGATCAGCGCTGCCACCACCCCGGCCGCCGACACCCGGCAGTGGTCCAATCTGCCCAACCTGCTGGCGTTCGCCGCCCTCCGGCTGCCCCCCGGCGTCCACACCGCCACGGTGGAGTTTCGCAGTCCCACCGGACAGGTGCGGGTCACCCGCCAAGCCCGTTTCCATGTGGTACCGGGGCGCGACACCGTGCTTTTCCTCAGCGACCGAAACTCGTAAAGCTTCCCCCGTGAACCGCCGCACCACCGGAATCGTCCTGCTGAGCCTCCTCGCAGCAGCCCTTGCCGGCTGCTCCAGTCACCAGGGACCGTACCCGCCAAAGGGGGCTGAGGCCGCGGCTTGGGCGAAGACCGGGCAGTTTCAGCTCATGGACCCGGGCGCCCGGAAATCCGTAACCACCCTGGGCCTTCAGGAGTCCCGCCTGGACGACGGCCGGCTCAAGGTCTCCTGCATCGTGCTCAACTTGGAGAACCGGCGGATCCAGGTCCAGGCACAATGCGTCTTCAAGGACGCCTCAGGCTTCTCCACCGGGGACGAAACCCCGTGGGAAAACGTCATCCTGACCGAGAATTCCACCGAGACTCTCACCTTCACCTCTCTAAATCCTCTGGCCTCCGCGTACGCCGTACGCATTCGCCAGGCCCGCTGACACTCTCATGAAAGCCCGACTCGCCTGCCTGCCACTTCTTGCCGTGGTCCTTTGGACCGGTTGCCAGACCACGCCCGCCAAGCGGGAGTATGTGGTCATCCTGACCAGCGCCACCCCCGTGAGTTATTCCGGCACCCTCCGGTTGGACAACCGGGACCAGGTGGTCTCCGGAATGACACCGGCCACCTACACCCTGTCGGCCAACCGCATCGCGTGCGATCTGCGGCAGGGACCCGAGAACGGGCTCCTGACGGCGCAAATCCGGATGGCACCTGACCTGGAATCCCAGGAATTTGTGACATCGGCCCTGGGGCCCAACACGGAACTGAAGGGCTCGGTGAACCCGGACAGCTTCTGGTCGTGGCTCTGGTAAACCGGCCTGCGCGGTTCCAACCACCCCCCCCCATTCCATCTCCTCCCGAGCAGCCACCACGGCCATGAGGCTCGTCGGCGTCATCCCCGCACGGTTTGCCTCCACACGCTTTCCGGGAAAACCGCTGCACCCGATCGCCGGGCGTCCGCTGCTGCAGTGGGTGGTGGAGCAGTGCCGGAAATCCCTGACCCTGCACGAGGTGATTGTCGCCACGGACGATGAGCGCATTGCGTCCGTGGCCCGCGGCTTCGCGCGCGTCGAGATGACCCGGACGGATCACGCCAGCGGGACCGACCGGGTCGCCGAGGTCGCATGCCGGGTTCCCGCAGACGGATACATCAATGTCCAGGGCGATGAACCCCTGATGGCCCCCTCGGTGATGGACGCCGTGGGCGCCCTGCTGACCTCCTGGGAGATGACGACTGCGGCCACTCCGGTCCGAAACGGGGAGGAATATTCGAATCCCAACGCGGTCAAGGTGGTCACGGCGCTTGATGGGCGCGCACTTTATTTTTCGCGTCGCACCATCCCGTTCCTTCGCGACCGGACGGCGGAGTCGCCCCAGGCCCAGTTGGACGCCTTTCCGTTCCTCAAACACCTGGGCATTTACGGCTACCGGCGCGACACACTGCTCCGGTTGATCAATTTCCCGGTTACTCCATTGGAGGCCGCGGAGAAGCTGGAGCAACTCCGCGCCCTGGAGCATGGAATCGCCATCGGCGTTGCCCGGGTGGCACATGACAGCATCGGCGTGGATGCGCCCTCGGACGTCGCACGGGTCGAATCGCAGCTCGCCGCCCGCAGCGGACCCGCCGGTGGTCGCCCCAATCACGCCCAATGACTTCCCCGGAAGCGAGACGCCGCCACGATCAGCTTGCGGAGAGCATTCGCCACCATGAGCACGCCTATTACGTGCTCGGGCGTCCGGAGGTCAGCGACTTCGAGTTTGACCGGCTTGAGCAGGAGCTCCGTGAGCTGGAGGCCCGGCATCCGGAACTGATCACGCCGGACTCGCCGACCCAGCGCGTCGGCGGCGGTCCGGTGGAGGGATTCCAACCGGTTCGCCATGGCATCCCCATGATGAGCCTCGACAACACCTACTCCCCCGAGGAGGTCCGCGCCTTTCTGATCCGCGTCCAGAAGCGGGTCCCGGATGCGGCGCTGGAGTGGACGGTCGAGCCCAAGGTGGATGGTCTCTCCATTTCACTGCGTTACGAGGAGGGCCGCCTCGCCTGTGGGGCCACCCGCGGCGACGGCACGACCGGTGATGACGTGACGGCCAACCTGAGGACGCTGCGTTCGCTGCCCCTTCGCCTCGCGTCCCGCGATGTCCCGCGCATTCTTGAGGTCCGGGGCGAGGTGTACCTGCCGCTATCCGGATTCCGCCGATTGAATGTTGAGCGGGAGGCGGCCGGTGAGGAGGCATTTGCCAATCCACGGAACGCCGCCGCCGGCTCCTTGAAACAGCTGGATCCACGCATCACCGCTTCCCGGCCCCTCGCGGTGGTCACCTACGGGGTGGGCGCGGCGAAGGACGGAGACCTGCCCGCAACCCAGACCGGCCTGCTGGACTGGCTGCGTGACTTGGGACTCCCAGTTCCCGGAATCGTTGAAGTGGCCCGGACTCCCGACGACGTCCTGAACGCCATCGCGTCCCTGGACCAGCGGCGGGCGCGCTTCGACTACGAAACTGATGGTGCGGTGGTGAAACTGAATGATCTCGCCCTGCGGGAACTCCTCGGGGCCACCGCGAAGGCCCCGCGCTGGGCCATGGCCTACAAGTATCCCGCGGCACAGGCGGAGACCCGACTGCGCGCCATCAGCATCCAGGTCGGACGCACCGGCGCCCTCACGCCGGTGGCCGAACTGGAGCCGGTGCTCCTTGCCGGAAGCACGGTGAGCCGGGCGACGCTGCACAATGAGGATGACCTCCGCCGCAAAGACACCCGGATCGGCGACCACGTGGTCATCGAAAAGGCCGGTGAAGTCATTCCGGCCGTCGTCCGGGTGATTCCCGAACGCCGGAGTGGTGCCGAGGTCCCCTTCGAGTTTCCCAAGGCCTGCCCGGAGTGCGGCACCCCCGCGGTTCGCGACGCCACCGGAAACGGCAGTGGGACGGGCGTGGTTTGGCGTTGCCCCAATCCCGACTGTCCAGCGCGGATTCGCGGGCGGATCGAGCACTGGTGCAGCCGCGGGGCCATGGATATCGAAGGCATCGGTGAGGTGATGGCCGCGCAACTGGTCGGGGCCGGACTGGTTCGCGACGTCGCCGATCTCTACCGCCTGAAGCGGGAGGAACTGCTGGGGCTCGAGCGCATGGGGGAAAAATCCGCCGACAACGCGCTCCGGGGAATTGACGGCTCGAAGGAACGCGACCTGTGGCGGCTGCTTTTCGGACTCGGAATCCTCCACCTCGGTCAGGGAGGCGCCAAGGCCCTGGCCCGCGCATTTCCCGACCTGGAGTCCATTGAGCAGGCGGGCCTTGAGCAACTCACCGCGGTGGATGACATCGGCGACACGATTGCCGGCAGCATCGTCCAATGGTTTTCGGATCCGGTGCACCGCGACCTCATTCGCCGGTTACAGCGTGCCGGATTAAATCTCCAGTCGGCCATTTACCGTCCGGTGGACGCCCCCACGGCAGGTCCGTTCTCCGGCAAGACCCTGGTGCTCACCGGCACCCTGCCGACGCTCACGCGTGAGCAGGCCACCGAAGCCATCGAAGCGATGGGCGGGCGGGTCGCCTCATCCGTCAGTCGCAAGACGGACTACGTGCTCGCCGGGGACGATCCCGGATCCAAACTGGAGAAGGCCCGCAAACTCGGAATCACGGTTCTGACCGAGGACGAATTCCAACGCCTCCGAAATGATCCGAGCCCTCCCCTTGCGGAGAGACAATCGTCCGCAGATCACTGACCTCCGGTGGGTCTGTCTCCCCCCAAATCTGGCGAGGGCTCCAGGGGGCGCGGTGGCTTGACCCTTGTCGGCGGACGCCGGCAGCCTGCTGGAGTGCTCGCCCAGATTCGTGCCGCCACGGTGCAGGGAGTCGAAGCCTCACCGGTGGAAGTCGAGGTGGATTCCAGCTTCGGGACCACCACGATCGTCATCGTCGGGCTGCCCGATGCCGCCGTGAAGGAGTCCCGCGACCGGGTGCTCACGGCCGTCACCAACTCCGGATTCAAATTCCCGATGGGCCGCACGACCATCAACCTGGCCCCGGCGGACTCGCGGAAGGAGGGTCCCAGCTTCGATCTCCCCATCGGTCTCGGCATCCTCGCCGCAACCGAACAGATTCAACCCCGCAGTCTGCAGGAGTACGTCATGGTCGGCGAACTGGCCCTCACCGGCGCCGTCCGACCGGTCCGCGGTGTCCTGCCCATCGCACTGCACGCACGGGCCCGGGGCTGTCGCGGTGTGCTCGTGCCCTGCGAGAACGCCTCCGAGGCGGCGGTGGTCTCGGGACTCGACGTCATCCCGGTGGGAAACCTGCGCGAAGCCGCATTCTTCCTGGAGGGCGTGGTGGAGCTCGCCCCAGTGCGGGTGGATGTCGCCGCGCTCTTTGCACAACCGCCACCGGACGACGTGGACCTTGCCGACGTGCGCGGCCAGGAGTCGGTGAAGCGCGCCCTCGAAATCGCCGCGGCCGGCGGCCACAACCTGCTCCTCATCGGACCGCCGGGAACGGGCAAGAGCATGCTGGCCCGGCGGCTGCCGACCATTCTCCCGCCGCTGACACTGGAGGAGGCCCTCGAAACAACCCAGATCCACAGCATCTGCGGTCAGTTGCCGACCGGATGCGCCCTGGTCACCACCCGCCCGTTCCGTTCCCCCCATCACACCGCCAGCGATGCCGGCCTGCTCGGCGGCAGCATGAATCCGACACCCGGGGAGGTGTCCCTGGCCCACCACGGCGTGCTTTTCCTCGACGAACTGCCCGAGTTCCGCCGCTCCGTGCTGGAAACCATGCGGCAACCGCTGGAGGAAGGGCGGGTGACGATCTCCCGGGCGGCCGGCACCATGACCTTTCCTTCCCAGTTCATGCTGGTCGCCGCGATGAATCCAACGCCGGACGGCAAGATGCCCGCCGAAAGCCGATCCTCCCCCAAGGAAATCCAAAACTACCTCGGAAGGATTTCAGGCCCCCTGCTGGACCGCATTGATCTGCACATCGAGGTGCCGCCTGTGAAGTTCACCGACCTCAGCCGCGCCGCGCCCGGAGAGACCAGCAGCGTCGTCCGCGCCCGCGTCACCGCGGCGCGCGAGTGCCAGCAGCGCCGGTTCCGCGGCGGAAGAGTCACCTGCAATGCCCGCATGGGCCCCCGGGAACTCAAGCAACACGTCCGCCTCGATACGACGACCATCACCCTCCTGGGACACGCCGTAAACGACCTGCACCTCAGTGCACGCGCCCACGACCGCATCCTCAAGGTCGCCCGCACCATCGCCGACCTCGCCGGCGAGGATGCCGTCGGCTCCGACCACGTGTTTGAAGCCGTCCAGTACCGCTCCCTCGACCGGCAGCTCTGGACCTGACTCCCGGGCTCCGGTTTCGAGGGGCCCGGGGTTCTACCGCTCGTTCAGGTAGATCTTCACGTTCTTCGTCGCCCGCCCGGCGGCGATGAGGTCGAGGTGTCCATCCCCGTCCAGATCCGCCGCCCTGAGATCCTCGCAGGCCATGCCGTTGTCATCGAGCAACACCTCCCGCCACCGCGCTCCCTGATCGTCCTCGGGGATGTACATCTTGATGCCGACCCGGACTCCGGGTCGGTTCATCGCCCGCCAGCCCACGACAACCTGGTCCCGCCCAATCCCGAGGAAGTCCCCGCACACCAGCGCGTGGCCGTCCACCAAGGCTTCATCGAGCACCCGGCGCGTCCACAAATTCGTGCCGCCCGCTGGGGACGGCCGGTACAACGCCAGGGTATTGCCATGCATGGGCTCCACCGCCGCCACAAATCGGCCGGATCCCAGGCGCCCCATCCGGACCTCCCCGGCCCCGCCCCCGACATCACTCGCGATGGGAATCCGGACGTTGGATCGCGATTCCCTGGACCAGTCGAGAAGGAACACCCCCTGCCGGGCGCCCACGAGCACCTCCGGCGCCGGATCGTCGTCCCAGGCCACCACATCGAAATTGTGCGTCTTGTTCAGGGACTCATCGAGCGTCGTCACCTCCCAAGGTTGGCTCGGGTCCCCGGGCGGGCGGTACCGCTGGATGCGCACGCCGGCGCCCTCGCCCTTGGCCGGGTCATTTCCCCGCCCATGCAACGGTACCGAAAGCAGGGTCATTTGCCCCTGCCAGTCCCTGGCCCACTGAATCCGGTGCATGGTCGGCTCATGGGGCAACGCGATCGGCTCCCACCGCTGAGTGCGGTCCGCAGGCGGCAGCAGGTAGAACAGCGCTCCGCTGTTCACCGTGTCGCCGGGATTCCACCCGGCTCCGACCGCGATCTCCGCCTTGCCATCGCCGTCCACGTCGGCCGCCGCCACACAGACGTTGTCGAGCGGCGTCAACTGCTCGGCGATCACAAACTTCTCCCAGCCGGGGTTGCGGTACCAGACGACCTGCGATTTGTCGGCAAGGACGATGTCCGGACGTCCGTCCCCATCCACGTCGGCAATCGCGAGGCCGTACCCGATTGCAATCTGGTCATCCACGGTCACCGCACGGAATCGCGGCTCGGGCGTGTCCGCGGCCTGGGCTGCAACGAATCCGAGCGACAGCACGAAGGGTAGGAACCGTTTCATAGGCGGTCCTTGAGTCTTCGCCATCCGGCCGCCCCCGGCAAAACGATTCCACGCTCTCGGCCTCGATGGCCGCGATTCACTTTCCGAAGGGGCGACCTTGCTCCGCAGGGTCGCAAGCCGGTACACGGTGTCCGTGCAGCCCCCCGAAACCTCCCGTAGCGATGCCCTCCACTCGGAGGCCTTCCTGCGCACGCTGATGCGACGACAACTCCGCCTGTCGGTAGCCTGCGCCCTCACCTTCCTGGGTGCGCTCCTCGGATTGCCCCTGCTCAACTACTTCCTGCCGGACCTCATGGCGACGCGGGTTGGCGGCTTCACCCTGACGTGGCTCATCCTGGGCGTCCTCTTCTTCCCCTTCGTCTGGCTCATCGCCTGGCTCTTCATTCGCCGCAGCATCGCCCTTGAGGACGCCGAAGTCCGCGAAGCACGTTCCACCGCCCGCCAATCACTGACCACTGGCCACTGACCACTGGCCACCGCACCCATGCCCGACCCTTGGATCCTCGCTTTCTCGGTCGTCACGGTTGCCGTTACGATCTGGATGGGCTTCCGATCGGCACGAACCTCCAAGTCCGCCTCCGATTTCTTCGTCGCCGGCCGCAGCGTTTCCGTGGGCTGGAACGCCTCCGCCATCTCCGGCGAATACCTGAGCGCCGCCTCCTTCATGGGCGTGGCCGGCATGGTCATGTCGGCCGGCTACGACGCGCTGTGGTATCCGGTCTGCTACGCCTGCGGCTATCTCTTCCTCCTGCTGTTCATCGCCGGGCCCCTGCGCCGTTTTGGCGCCTACACCATCCCCGACTTCGCCGAGGGACGATATGACTCGCCCGTCTTCCGCAGGATCGCGGTGATCTTTGTCCTCTTCATCGGCTTTTTCTACACCATGCCCCAGATGAAGGGTGCCGGGACCACCCTCGCCTACGTGTTCAAGGACATCGAGTTCGCTGGACACAAGGGACTGCCCTACTGGGTTGGCGTGGTGGTGGTGGGGGCGGTCATCACCCTCAACGTCGCCCTGGGCGGCATGAAGGGCATCACCCTCGTCCAGGCTTTCCAGTACTGGATCAAGATGTTCGCCATCTCCGTGCCCATCTTTGTGCTGGCAAGCGTGTATGGCTGGTATGGAAGCCAGCTTGGGGCAAATCAGTCCAAATCCCTTCACAGCACCAATCCCGCCGGGGTGAACGCCTCGCAGGAAGCCCGGCCGACCTCGGCGCGCGCGGAACAACTCCTGACGGCCGTCCAGTCCACGGCGCCCGCGGAGTTCATTTTCCAGATGAACTCCCAGGGACTCACCGACTACGAGAGGGAGGCGCATGGCCCACGACTCGTCGTGTTCGACAATTCGAGATCCGACTTTGGGTCCCGCGCCTTCGGCCGGGCGCTCACGAATGCCGATCTGGCGGAACTCGCCCGCGCCGCCACCGGCAATGAGGGATACGGATTTGGAGCTCAGGTCCCGGTCCTCCACTACGGAGCCGCACTGCATCTCCTCGGTGAATTGCAGGGTTGGCGCATTGCCTCCCTCGAGCCCCAGCCGGAACTGCAATTCCCCATCGCCGGCCTGGGGACGCGCAAGATCCTTACGGCCGGCCTGCTGACCCAATTGGCCGCGCACGAGATCACCCTCGCCCATCTCGGAGGAAGCGACTACCTCGCCTATCCCCGGAGTGCGGCCGGGGACTACCAACCGGTGCTCGACCATTTCTCCCGGACGCGAGGACTTGCCGGAGTGGAACGGCTGCCCCTGCCCGCGAAGGCGCCACCCGATTCCACCTGGCTCAATCCCTTTGGTCCGTTGACCACCAAGGCGGCGAGGGCGGCGACCCCGGTCCTCGCGGCCGTCCCAGCGATAGAAACGGGCTGGAGCACCTTCTCCGGATCGTTGTACCCGAGGGACCTTGTGGACCGCCTCAACCGGATCCTTCAGAGGCCCAACAAGAACTGGATGATCGAGGACTTTTCGACGGCAACAACGAACCTGCTGGTGCATTATGCCCGGTTCGTCGCCAACAACTCACCCATTGCGCACGGCGCGGCTTTCCAGCTCAGCACCTCGCCAAACCTTCCCCCTTTGATTCCGGAATTCGAGTGGCGCGGGCTCCACATTCACGAAGTGATCAAGCACCTGGAGCGTACGTTCCGGACCAACGGCATCACGGTCCTCCGGCAACACGGCAACCAGTTCATCGCGTTCCCTGCGCGGGAAGCGGTGATCAACCCGATCAACCCCCGCCCCTACGCCCTGCTCTACACCTACTCCCTCATCATCGCCCTGGTCTGCGGCACGGCCGGGCTGCCCCACATCCTGGTGCGCTTCTACACCAACCCTGACGGGGTCGCCGCCAAGCGCACGACGATGTGGGTCATGATTCTCATCGGGGTGTTCTATGTATTTCCGCCGATGTTTGGCGTCATGGGACGCAACCTCATGCCCTCGCTCTACGAGGGCACCGGGGTGAACGGCACCGACGGCATCGTGCTCAAGCTCCCCACGGTCCTCGGCGAACGCTTGGGTCCGTTGGGCTCCATTCTCAGCGGCATCACCTGCGCCGGGGCCTTCGCCGCCTTCATGTCCACCTTCTCCGGCCTGCTGGTTTCCATGACCGGCGCCATGGCCCACGACGTCTACGGGAGGATCCTCAATCCCGGAAGCACCCCCGCCCAACGTCTGCGCATGTTCAAGGTGGCCGCCGTGGGGATTGGCGCCGTGGCCATCGGGCTTGGCACGCTGGTCGAGAACTTCGAGATCAATTTCATGGTCGGCCAGGCCTTTGCCATCGCCGCCGCCAGCTATTTCCCGCTCCTCTTCATGAGCGTCTGGTGGCGCGGCATGACCACCCACGGCGCCGCCACCGGCATGCTGACCGGCGGGCTCCTGGCAGTCGCCGCGATCTCACTCACGAGCTGGACCACCTTTGTCACCGCCCAAGCCGCGAAGTTTCAGGCGTTGGGCCGGGCTGAGCCCGGCTGGTTCTCCGCCTTGCGCGACCATTCCCTCGTGGACTTCTGGGCCGCCCATCCCCTGCTGCGCATCCTCTGCGAGCAACCGGCGATCTGGGCGGTTCCCCTGGCCATCCTGCTCATGATCGTGGTCTCCCTCCGAACCCGACATGCCGTGCCAGGCGATGTCCGCGAGAAGATGCTCGTGCTGCACGCCCCTGAAGCCCTCGGGCTCCGACAGGACTACATACGCGACCACGAGCACTGAAGGCCCGGAGGCGGTGGCTCACTCCCTGGGCGGGCCTCCTGGCGTGCGCGTTTTGGGGTCCCCACAAGCCCATCTCGCGCCTGGCCGCGCGGTTCGGCGGAGCCTCACCCCACCGCGAACGCCTCAAACCGCCGGACAATGCGTCCCCCCGGATTCCAAGCGTGAATTCCAGGGGGCGCGACCCGTCGCTGGCGGCACGCCCTCGACAGCGACTCCCGAAGGCGCGAAAGGCCGAGGATTCCCACTGCGCCGGGTCACCCGCGGATCTCCGGAGGCATCCGGCCGGAAAGAATCCGTCATGACCCGCATGACAACGCACCGGTCGTTTGTCACGTTACCGTCACATGCGTCCAGTTTGGATCCTCTCGGCACTGCTGTTGCTGGCAGGCACCGGGTCTCTCAGCGGTCAGTTGGTGATCAGCGAGTTCGTGGCCCGGAATGCCGCATCCCTTGCTGACGAAGACCGGTCGTTTCCCGACTGGATCGAAATCCACAATCCCACCGGCGCGCCGGTGGACCTGTCGGGCTGGTCGTTGAGCAACGCGCCGGACGATCCAGGCCGGTGGCGGTTCCCCGGCCGGACGCTGGAGGCCGGCGCCTATCTGGTGGTGTTCGCCTCAGGAAAGGATCGCGCGCGGGTCGCCGGTCCCCTGCACACCAATTTCAAACTTCCGGGCGCCGGCGGGTACCTCGCGCTGGTGCAACCGGATGGTGTCACCATCGCCAGCGAATTCGCCCCCGGC
Source organism: Verrucomicrobiia bacterium (assembly GCA_019634635.1). NCBI lineage: Bacteria > Pseudomonadati > Verrucomicrobiota > Verrucomicrobiia > Verrucomicrobiia bacterium. Next base: position 50,240 of record JAHCBB010000019.1, on the reverse strand, counting down.
TATCCGGAGCAGTTCACCGACATTTCCGGCGGCCCAAACCCGGAACCGGTGGGTCCACCATTCCTGTACTTCGATCGGCCGACCCCCGCTGCACCAAACAGCCAGGGCTGGACGGAGATTGCCGGTGGCGTGGAATTTTCGGTGCCGGGCGGGGTATTCATGGACCCCTTCGAACTTCACCTGTCCTCCCAGGAACCAGGAGGAACCATCCGGTTCACCCTGGATGGTTCGATTCCGGCCGTCACGTCTCCGGAATACGACGGGCCGATCCAAGTGGACCGCACCCTGCGCCTCCGGGCGCGCGTGTTTCGGGAGGGCCGCGTGCCCGGGCCGGTGGCAGGCGCCGGATACTCCCGAGTGTCCCCGTCCCAGCAGGCGTTCACGTCCAATCTGCCGATCCTTCTGTTCGAGACCCACGGCCAGACCATCGGGGAAGGCACCAAAGTAAAAGGCCACCTGACGATCATCGAGCCCGGTGAGGGACGGGCGGGGTGGACGAATCCGGTCGCAATCCACGTGCGGGCCGGCATCGAAATCCGGGGATCCAGCTCCACCCAGTTCCCGAAGAAGTCCTATGGGATTGAACTCAATCACGAAACCGGTGCCGATCGCGCCGAATCGCTTCTGGGGATGCCGGCGGACGCCGACTGGGTGCTCTACGCCCCCTACACCGACAAGTCCCTGATTCGGGACGTCCTGGCGTACGATCTGAGCCGGGCGATCGGGCGCTACGCACCGCGGACCCGGTTTGTGGAAGTGTACGTCAACCGGGCTGACGGTGTGGACGGGGCGGACTATCAAGGGGTGTACGTGCTGATCGAGAAGATAAAGGGGGGCGGACACCGGGCGGGAGTGCCCGAAGTTGAATCCACCGACTTCATCGAGCCAGCAATCACCGGTGGCTACATCCTCAAGAAGGACCGTCTTGACCCGAACGACGGGCCCTTTACCACGCCGCGCGGTCAGGACCTGGGCTTTGAGTGGCCCAAACCGAGATTTCTCGGGAGTGCGCAGCTCGGATGGATCCAGACCTACATGCGGCAGTTTGAAGGCGCGCTTTATGGCCCCCAATTTCGCGATCCCGAGGCTGGCTATGCTGCGTTCATTGATGCGGAGGCCTTCGTGGACCACCACTGGCTGGTCGAGGTCGCCAAGAACATTGACGGGTTCCGATTAAGCACCTTCATGACCAAGGCCCGGGGTGGACCGCTCGCGATGGGTCCCATCTGGGATTACAACCTGAGCTTCGGCAACGCCAACTACCTCGATGGCTGGAATGCCTCCGGCTGGTACCACCCCCAGCTCTCAGACGACAGCTACCCCTGGTACCGGAGGCTGTTTGAAGATCCGGAATTCAGCCAGCGGCACACCGACCGGTGGGCGTCGCTGAGAACGGGTGCTCTCGCCACAGACCGGGTGCTCGCGCTGGTGGATGGCTACACCAACCTCCTGGCCGAAGCGCAGGATCGCAATTTCAAGAAGTGGCGCATTCTCAACGAATACGTCTGGCCCAATGCCTTCATCGGGGGCAGCTACGAGGCGGAAATCGGGTTCCTCAAGGAATTCATCAGCAATCGGCTGCAGTGGATTGATTCCACGATCCTGCGCTGGCCGGAGCTTGATCCAGCCCCGGGATACCACCCCGACGGCGTGACGCTCCGGATCACCGCGACCGGGACCGTGTACTACACCCTCGATGGTTCGGATCCGCGCAACCCTGGCGGCGGTGTGGCGGCACAGGCGCGCCGCTATTCCGGCCCGGTTTCACTGGAATCCAATGCCCGCGTCGTGGCGCGCGTGCGCACCGGCAACCGGTGGAGTCCGCCGTCCCACGCCACCTACGCCCTCACGATCCCCGGGCTCCGGATCACCGAGATCATGTACCACCCGCCCGATCCGCCACCCGATGATCCGTTTCCGGCCGACGACTACGAGTTCGTCGAATTCCGGAATGTTGGTCACGAAACCCTGGTGCTCGACGGCTTTCGCCTTTCTGGAGGCATCTCGTACGCGTTCCCCCCTGCGGCCGGCGACCTTTGGCCCGGGGAAAACGTGGTCCTTGCGAAGCATCCGGACGCCATGCGCCGGCGGTACGGTGACGGATTCCGCATCCTCGGCCCCTACTCGTCGCGGCTGGGCAACGCCTTGGACACCCTGATTCTCACCGGCCCGTTTGGGGAGTCGGTTTTGGACTTTGCCTACAGCGACCGTTGGCAGCCCGCGACCGACGGGCGCGGCCATTCGCTCACACATCGGGATCCATCCGGACCGGTGACGCTCTGGGGCGACGCGTCGTCCTGGGACCAGAGCACCGTCGAGGGCGGCACTCCGGGACGCGGAGATGTCCCCGCCCCCGATCTGCGCGACCTCGCGGCACGCCGGGAAGCAGGGCACCTTGTGCTGACGTTCACCGCGGCCGCAGGACAAACCTTTGCCGTGGAATCAGCGCCCGGCCTGCCTGCGCCGGCATGGACGCTGGTGACGAACCTTCCACCCGCGGTGACCAGCGGTCCGATCACTGTCGCGGTGCCACTGACCGAAGACCCGGGATCGCTTTACCGCGTGCTGACCCCGCGCCAGATGTCCCCGTTCTAAGCCGGGGACCTCACCATCGCAACGCCAGGAGCCGTTGGGCGACTTCCTCCGCGTTGGCCCGGCTGTTGAAGGCGCTGACCCGGAAGTAGCCCTCCCCCTGGCTCCCAAAACCGCTCCCCGGGGTGATCACCACGTGGGCTTCATTCAAGATCTTGTCGAACGTCTGCCAACTCGACCATCCCTTCGGCGCCGCCACCCAGATGTAGGGCGCGTTGATGCCTCCAAAAACTTGCAGGCCCGCGGTCCGCACCGCCTCCACCAGGATCCGGGCATTGCCGAGGTAATGCGCGACCAGCGCGCGCACCTGTTGCCTTCCCTCGGGCGAGTACAACGCCTCGGCACCCCGTTGGACGATGTACGAGACCCCGTTGAACTTTGTGGTCATGCGTCGCAGCCAGAGCGGATGCAGCGGTTGAGACGCCCCGGACCGCGTCCGCGCCTGGAGCGTCCTCGGCACCACGGTGAAGGCGCACCGGGTCCCGGTGAATCCGCCGTCCTTCGAGAAGCTGCGGAACTCGATCGCGCACTCCCGCGCCCCGGGGATCTCATAGATCGAACGTGGAATCCCGGGCTCGGTGATGTAGGCCTCGTAGGCGGCGTCAAACAACAGCAGCGTCCCATGGTGACGGGCGTAGGCCACCCAGGCCTCCAGGTGCTGACGTCCTGCTGCAGCGCCGGTCGGGTTGTTGGGCGAACACAAGTACACCACATCCACCGGCTCCGGGGGCGGCTCCGGGATGAACTGGTTGGCCTCGGTGCATGGCAGATAGGTCAGCCCGCCATACGAACCGGAGGAATCTGCTGCTCCGGTGTGGCCCGCCATGACATTGGTGTCCACATAGACCGGATACACCGGGTCGCTGATGGCGATGCGGTTGTGGTCGCCAAGGATGTCGAGAATGGCCCCGCAGTCGCACTTGGACCCGTCGCTGACGAACACCTCGTCGTCAGCCACTTCCAGACCGCGATCCCGATAGTCGCCCCGGGCGATGGCGGTCCGAAGCCAGTCGTACCCCTGCTCCGGGCCGTATCCGCGGAACGTTTCCCGCCGCGCCATGTCGTCCACGGCCCGATGGAGGGCCGCCACAACCACCGGCGGGAGGGGCTCCGTGACGTCCCCGATCCCGCAGCGGATCAGGCGTGACGCGGCGGCGGGATGCGCCTCGCCAAACGCCTTCACACGCCGGGCGATCTCGGGGAACAGATACCCCGCCTTGAGCTTCAGATAGTTTTCGTTGAGATAGGCCATGTCCGCGCGGCGCGCACGGTACGGAAGGCCGACCACGGGTCCAAGCGGAATGGCATGTGGGAAACACGCCTGGCCCTGGGTCAGTGGGTCAGGTCATCCGGCTCCCAGGCCGTGATGGCACCAGTGCCATGGCTCGTAGAGGATCCCCTGCGGATTGCCCCTCGGATAGGTGAGCCGGAATCCGAACCGTGCAGCCTCGCGATCCAGCCAGCGGAAGGCCGCGGTTTGCTCGAAGGCTTCCGTCAGCGGCGGACAACCTGGGGTGCCAATGTCCACGGCGCGCCCGGTGTGATGTTCACTGTAGCCGGGCGCCGCGTTGACACGAAGGATTTCATCCAGACGAATCCCCTGGGACATCCTTCGCTCGATGATCTGCCGCTGGTGATCCGCGCTGCGGAAGCCGGAGACCAGAATCAGGGTCACGCCCTCCGTCGCTGCTGCGGCCACCATGCCGGCCCAGGCACAGGCTGCCGGCGGCATCAGATGGATCTGACGCCCGTCGGGAAGGGTCCGCGCCGGCACCAACGCGCCGGCCTCCGGATGCAGGACCATGGACCTGCGGCTTCCGTAATCAGGCGGGATCCCAAGCGCGGCGATGATGGCAGCGATCCGATCGGCATACGGCGCATCCGGACCCGGGTCCCGGGATGCCGCCCATGCCTCCGGTTCATGAAGCTTCATCGCAGGTCGCGGTGGGCGTGGGGACACGGGGGACAACCGATGGGCATGGGTCGGTACGCCCCCGGATTACACCTCGAACATCGCACCATCGTATTCGAGCCGGCCCCCCTGCCGTACGGCCTCGCTGGCCCGCACCACGGTCACGAGGGATTCGAAGCCGACCTTCCAGCCGGCGACGGGCGGGGTGCCCTCGTGGACATGCTCCATGAACTTCTCGAGCGCATACCGCAGCGGCGAATCCGTGTCGCTGGCGGCCTCCGCGGGCTTCTTGCCCTGCGCCAGAATCTTGGTCGCGTTGGCCACGAGGGCGATGCCCAGCTCGTCCAGGATCTCGTCCTTGCGGGCGTACACCTCCCACCCCAGCAGCGGGGCGTCGGCTTCCTTGAACATCCAGCCCTTGTTGTCCCGGATCAGGATCGTGGCGTCGCTGCCGTTGAACACCTGCTGCTCGCCCCCAAAGGAGCTGACCAGCGTGGCGGTGAACACGAGGCGGACTCCGCCCGGGTAATCGAACACGGTCTGGATCGTGTCGGGCACCATGCGTCCGTCGTCCCAAAAACGGACGCTGCCGAACCCTGAAACCGCCGTGGGCAGGGCATCCTGATACCAGCTCGCACAGTCCACGGAATGGATGCCCAGTTCGCCGACCAACCCGAGTGAGGTGGCCGGGTCGAGGCGCCAGTTCAGGGCCTTCTCCCGTTCCGGATTGGGCGAGGCCCGCCTCCAGGACTGCTTCTTGTTGACCTGGGCCGACGCCTCCGCCGTGGTGCCACAGGCGCCGGTTCGGAAAAATTTCAGCACGTGGTGGTGCTGGGGGTTTTCGCGGAAGGGCAGCCCCACCTGAAAAATCCGCCCTTCGGGGAGCGCTCTGGCGGCCCGGGCAATGGCCCGGCCGTCCTCGATGGAATGAGCCATCGGCGCCTCCAGATACACATGCTTCCCGGCTTCCATGGCCGCCAGGGCGATCTCGCGGTGCAACGGTGTCGGGGTCGCCACGACCACGGCCTGCACCTTCGGGTTATCGAGCAACTGCCGGTAGTCGGTGAATTGCGCGGCGTCCGGGGCCGCCTCGGAGGCCCGCTTGAGCGACGCGCGGTAGCTGTCGCAGATGGCGGCCACAGGTGCGTTCGGCAACCGCCCAAGTTGGGTAAGGATTTCACGGCCCTGAACCCCGAGGCCAACGACGCCGAACGATACCGGCGGTCCCGGCGGTTTCTCGGCATAGTTTGGGTCCGCCTTCGGCACCGGAAGCGTGCCCGCCGGGTCCGCCGCAGGCTCCTCTCCGGTGATCGGCACACCGCCCAGCGCGGCCATGATCGCGGCCAGGGAACCGGACTTCACAAAGTCGCGGCGCGGCAGCTCCGGGGCGGATCCAGTGGAATTCATGAGTTGTGGACAAAGATACCGCCGGCAGATCGAAAACCAAGCGACACGTTTGCCGTCGGCCCCGTGAACACGGGCAGGGTTTCAGTTCAACGGCTTGATCCGGATGTTCCGGAACGCGACCTCGCCGTGGTCACCCTGGAGCAGGATCGGGCCCGGCTCGTTCACGTTGTCATCCAGATGGCTGCCCGTGCCCCGGTCGCAGACGACGCCGTCGTGGATGGTCACCCCGTTCAGGACCACCGTGATCTTGTTGTCAATGATCGTCGCCTCGACGTTCTGCCACTCGCCGGGCTTCCGCGAGGCCATCAGCGCCGCCGGAGCCACGTTGTAGATGGCACCGTTGCCACCCAGCTCCGGCTTCCTGCCATAGTCATCAAAAATCTGGATTTCGTGACGTCCACGCAGGTAGAAGCCGGAATTGGCGCCGGGCGGGATCAGATAATCGTACCGCACGATGAAATCGCGGAACGTTTCCGTGCTGACCAGGTCGGTGCCGTGTCCGGTCACCTTGTCCTTGGTGTGCTCCAACCGGTTGATCAACAGGCCGTTCTCGACCAACCAGCTCGGAACTCCGTTGGGGTTGCGCAGCTTCCAGCCGTCCAGGGACTTCCCGTCGAAGAGCGGACGAAACCCGTCGCGCTTCTCCGCGTGGGTCAGCCCGGGTTGCGTCTCCTGCGGTTTCGCATCCGCGTGCGCCAGTCCCAACGCCCATTCGATGGCGCCGAGGATGTGCCACTGGTAGGCGGCGCTGGTCCACACGTCCTCCCGGTGTCCCAGCGAGGTGTAGAACACCCGGCCGCGGCCGTAGTCACGGCACCAGGCCACCGGGTAATCCCCGGGAAACTTGTAATTCGGATGGGCATCCAGCCCAAGCAGTCCGCGCACCTTGCTCCGGTCAAAGTTCTTGAAGATGTAGATCTCGTCGAAAATGTCGTAATTGGGGCCCAGGTATCGGGTCGCCGGATGCTGCGGGTCCTGGTTCACCGCGGAGATCCCCACCTGCGCATCGTGCGTCAAAAACTCGCCGCCAAGCATCTCAATGAACGGGGGAAACCCGTGAAACGTGTCCGAACACGAATGCATGCCAATGAACCCGTGCCCCGCCTCGATCCACTTGAGAAATCCTTCCCGGTCCGGCAGGTCCAGATCACCCGTGGTATTGGCAAAGATGACGCCATCCACCGCGTTCAAGCGCTCCAGGGTCAACTTCTCCCGAACCTCGGCATCGTCGGTCCCGTTGGGTCCGCCGCGGACAACGTCCACGACCTCAAAGGCGCCGCTGGCGCGCCCGAGCGTGGTGATGACATTTTCAGCGGTCGGAATGGAGGAATGGCGGAAGCCCTTGGTGGCGGTGACCAGAATCACCTTCTTTGGGGCGGCCGAGGCGGTGAGCATGCCGGCCATGATGAGGGCCGGAATCAGGAATCGGAGTTTCATGGAGGGAAAACGGCAGATGTCTGTCGGTGAAGCTCGACGGCAATTCGTCCCCGGAAGACGACCGGGGGCGGAGACCCATTCATGGGCACCCATCCTGGGGCTGCCGGCAAGCCTGGATTGATGGAACGTTGCGGGAACTGCGACCGGGGAATCGCGACCTACCCGACCGGCCCGGCAAACTGTGCATCGTCGAGTCCGGGCAGTTCGCCGGACGCGTCGGCCCACCGATCCACGGACACCCCCATCCGACGCATCAGGGAGACATGAAGGTCGGCCATGGGATGGTCCTTGGCATAGCGGATGTGGCGTCCGGGCGACAGCGTCCCCCCGCCCCGCCCGGCCAGAACCAGCGGCAGGTCGTGCGGACTGTGTGCATTGCCATCACTCATGCCGGCTCCGAACAGGATCATGGAGCGGTCCAGCAGCGTCCCGTCGCCCTCGCGGTATCCGCGAAGCCGCTCGAGGAAATACACGTACTGCTCCACATGCCACCGGTTGATCTTCTGGTAACGCGCCTTCTTGTCGTCCTTGCCCTCGTGATGGCTGTTCTCGTGATGCGAACCCAGCCCGGGCTCCAGGAAGGAAAAATTCCGCCCGCTCACCGAGTTCCCGAACATGAACGTGCCCACCCGGGTGGCATCGGTCCAAAACGCCAGCGCCAGGATGTCCAACATGAGCCGGACCTGTTCCGTGTGGTTGTCGCGCCGCTCGCTGACACGCGCCGGATCGCCGTACAGGTCCACCGCCCGACCCAAACGTTCCACCTCTGCCCGGACGGATGGATCCTCAAGGTACTCCTCGCGCTTGCGCCGCCGGTCAAAAGCGATGCGCCGCTCGACCGAGCGGACACTCTCAAAGTACTCGTTCAGCTTCTGCCGGTCGGCGTGGCCGACCTCGCGCTGGAGGCGGCGGGCGTCCTCGGCCACGAGGTCCAGGACACTGTCGTCCCGCCCGAGAAGACCGCCGCGCCGCGCCGCCCGGGACCGGAACAGCCGGTCAAACGCCAGTTGCGGATTGATCTCCTTGGCCAGCGGTGCCGTGGGCGTAGCCCATGAGATGTGCGAGCCATAGAGGCGCGTAAAGCCCACGTTGACGTCCACTCCGGTGGAGACCGGTTCGATCCCCAGTTCCAGCGAGGGCAACGGCGTAAAATTCCCGACCGCACGGGCCATCATCTGATCCGCCGAGACGTTGCCGGCACACAGGTTGCTACCGGTCGTTCGGGTGATGGTGGTCCCGGTAAGCCAGGCACCGGTCTTCACGTAGTGGCCGTCGCCGGTGTTCGCCGCGCGATGCCACAAGTTCGAGAGCACCAGCAAATCGTCCCGGAAGGGTGCCAGGGGCTCCAGCGTGGGCGACAGCTCGAACTCACGTCCCAACCCCTTGGGCCGCCAGGGGTCCATCAGCGCCCCATTGGCCATGTACAGGGCCGCAAACCGCACCGGCGGCGCGCTGGCGCCGGCGTCCGCGCCCAGGGGACCCCCGAGCAGGCGGCCTGGTCGCATGGCCTCCAGCCAGGGGAGGGTCATCGAAACTCCGAGACCCTTCAGCAAGGTCCGGCGCGAGATCGGATGAAGGTCGGCACTCATGGGGATTTTCGTGGAAGGTAGTGCGGAACGGTCCGGACCGGCAAGGCACAGCGACAGCCACGGCGACGCAATCGTGAGGAACTCCTGAACGACATCATTCCGTGGAGGGGGTCGCGACGGACTCGCCGCGGCGGTAAAGAAACGGATAGGACCGGGTGATCTCCAGGATCAGCGTGTTGAGTCGGTCCCCGTCAGCTGCCGTGGCTCGCACCAACTCCTTCACGGTCGGGATATCGTAGTATTCCAGGCCGCGCCCAAGGGCATAGCCGAGGAGCTTCTCGGCCACATGCCGGAGAAACAGGGGCTTGCGGGCCAGCAGCGCCTCCTTGAGCTGAACGGGGCCCTCAACCGACTCGCCCCCGGGAAGCACCCCGCCGGCATCCACAGGGGCTCCATCCACCTCGTTTCGCCAGCGCCCGATGGGATCGAAGTTCTCCAGGGCGAATCCGATGGGATCCAGCCGCGCATGGCAGGAGGCACAATTGGGCTTGTCCCGGTGGGCCTCCAGACGCTGGCGGAAAGTCAATCCTTCGCGCACCCGGTCATCCGCCGGCAACGTGGCCACCAAGGGCGGGGGCGGGGGCGGGGGCGTCCCCAGCACCTCTTCGAGGATCCATTTGCCGCGCAGCACCGGACTCGTCCGCAGCGGGTAGCTGGTCTGGGTCAGCACCGCCGCCATACCGGTAATGCCACCGCGGGTCCGGTCGGGAAGCGAAACGCGGACGAGGGCCTCGGAGTTCACGCCGTTGATGCCGTACAGCCGGGCCAGTTCGGCATTGGCGAAGGTGTAATCCGCGTCGAGCAGATCCCGCAGGCTTCCGTTCCCACGGATCAACGCCGCCACGAAGGCCACCGGTTCGGCAGCCATGGCATCCCGGAGGGACTCCGAGAACTCGGGGAAACGCCCCCGGTCCGGCTGCGCCGTCGTGTGCAGGGTGCGCGTGCCCAGCCATTGACTGGTGAACTGCTCGGCCAGCGCGGCCGATCGGGGATCCCGCAACATCCGCCGCACCTGCGCTTCATGCACCGCGGGATCCGACAGGCGTCCCTGCTCCGCCAGCGACAGCAGCGGTTCGTCCGGCGGCGCCGACCAAAGGAAATAGCTGAGCCGCGAGGCCACCTCGAGGTCGCTCAGACGCCACGGAGTATCCCCTGGCTGTTCCCGCTCGATCCGGAACAGGAAATGCGGCGACACCAGGATCGCCTTGCAGGCCGCCCTGGTCGCCAGATCAAAGGAGAGACCCGACGCCCGGGCGTCGGCGTACAGGCCGACCCAACGCTCCACCTCGTCGGCGGTTACAGGACGGCGAAACGCCCGGCGTCCGAATGCGGCCAGGTTGCGGGCTGCGGTTTCGCGGTCGGAGCGGAACCACGCCGGTGCTGCGAATCCAAGCGACCGGAGGTCGGCCGCGAGCAGCACCTCCTCGGCCGCCTCAAGGTACTGCTCCATCAGGATCGGCGGCACGAAGAGCGTGTCGGCATTGTTGTCGAATCCGGCTCCCCCGCCCCCATCCGCCGGAAACCGGTCGGCAGGACGGTTGGTGACTCCGAGCAGGTCGCGAACGGTGTGATTGTACTCGGTGCGGTTCAACCGTCGGACCACCGGCGCTCCGGGATCCCTGGGCAGGAGGCGCGGATCCGGGTTGTTCAGCAACTCGTTGAGGGTGTCGCGAAGCCGCAGGCGCTCCTCCTCGGAAGGCTGGTCCTCGTCGCGCGGCGGCATCGCACGCTCCTCAACCTGACGGACGACGGTCTCCCACAGCTTGGGATTGAGGTGGAGCGAGGCGGTGTTGGTGAACGGCGCGAGATTGACCCCTCCCTTGGCCCTGCCCCCGCGGTGGCATTCGAGACAGTGCTGCTGGAGCAGCGGGCGGACGGCATCCTGAAAGTCGTCCGCCAGGCCGCAGACCGGAAGGACCGCGGCGAGCACCCACCGTCGAGCGAGATTTCTGAGTAGCCGTGTGGTCACCATCCGCCGCCGTTCGGACGGCCGGATCGGCCGGCAAATTCACCCCTCCGTGGTGGCCTTCAGGGCGGCCAGGGTGCCGCGGGATCCAAGGGCGCCGATGCCCGCACCTGGATCCAGGGAACGTCCCGCGGGCCGCGCGGATTGGCCACGATCTTCTTCGACAACGAGTCTGCGTCCACCCATCTGCGGATCTCCGCATGGCCATCGGCAAACGAAAAGCCGCACGCGCCATTATGGTAATTGGCCGGCATGTTGCCCCAGAGGTGACGCCGGTTCACGAACACGAGGAAGTAGCCGTCATCAATGCCGTCAGGATGCTCGTCGAGGAAGACGAAGGCCTCGGAGGGCGACGGCCGGACGATGTCGGAGTACCGGCGGAACGTGAAATGGCTTCGGGCGATTTCGGCCGTGTACCAGCTGTCGCCGTTCATGTTCCCGTTCATCGAAATGCTGCGGACTCGAGGCAGGTTGCGACCACCGATCCGCGCCGTGCTCCGGTCGGCGGGGCATTTGTAGATGCCCAGGGCCTGATTGTAGTTCCAAAGCATGCCTCTGGGCGCCCGGAGCAGGTTGACATTTGTCGCGTCCTGCGGGGTCTGCAGCCAGCCCTCGATCCAGCCGATTTGCGCTCCGGTCCCGTTGGGCACGAGGCGGTCGCGGTTGTCGTCGGCGTACATGGCCCAAGCCAGGTTGAGCTGCTTGAGGTTGTTGAGGCAGGCGATGCCGTGCGCCTTGGTCTTCGACTTTGCGAGGGCTGGCAGCAGCATTCCGGCGAGGATGGCGATGATCGCGATCACCACCAGCAGTTCGATCAGGGTGAAGGCGCGCCGGCCCTGGAGGCAGCGGCCAGCCGCCCGAACGGCGAAAACTCCAAACCCGCGGGACATGGAGGCATCTTGCGATCCCTCCAATCAAACGCAAGGTCTGCTGGAGGCACGGACACGGGGGAGCACGGTCAATCATTTCGCCGCCAATTCCCAGGTGGTAGGGACACGTTCCACCGTGTCCGTGACTTCCCCCGCCGGGCGTGTGGGATCGTTGCGGGGAACGGGGGGAAGCTCCAATGCGCAGGTGCTTCCCGCGATCCTCGGAAACGTTTTCCCGAGCGCAGCGGGATTGAAGTGGAGCGCGGCTAAACCCGCCCCGACCAACCTGTGGCAGTCCACAGGTTGGTCGGCCAAAGCGCCAGGTCACCGGTGCCTACCGGGGCACCAGTCGGAAATACTCGCCATCACCAGCAAACGGGATGACGGCCGGCGATGAGGCGCCGGTATCCAACCATCCCGGCGGCACCAGTTGAGCCGCTTTTTCCAGGGCGAATCCTTCGGGCCAGGTGAGCGTCATGGACGTCGCCCCGGGAGGCACCGGATCCATCGTGATCTCCGGTGGTGCGTCTGTTGGGACACGGGTGGCCACCAAACGGCCGGTCAGGGTCAGCGAGGAATCCTCCGGGTTCAGGAGCTCAAAGACGTACGTTGCCTCCACCTCAAGCGTCAGGATCTGCGCCGTCCCCTCCGTCACCAGAGTCGAATTCCCGGTGACCGAGTTCGTGGCCAACCCGGCGAGCACCCGGCCCGCCCGACGGTTGATCAGCCCGGTCAGCCGGTAGTCGAGTACCGGATTGTTGGTCTCCACAAACTGGAAGAGCAGCCCGTCTGCATTGAAATTCTCGCCCTCCAAAGGCAGCACGCCGCTGAAGACATCAAAGGAGATCCGCCGGGTCGCCGCGACGGCCGACACCGAAAAGAGGCCGGAGCCGATCTGCGCCCGTCCCCCATAGCTCGCTGGCGCGGAACCCTCCACACCCTCCGGCCCCGGCTGCCAGGACTCGCTCTCTTCCGGGCTCACCCGGCTGCCGCCCGGAAAGCGCAGTTCGTTCCCGGATATCTCGACCATCACGGAGCCACCAACGGTCGTGGTCAGGCTCCCGGGGCCCTGTTCCAGAATCTGGGCTCCTGCGACGACCCCGGAAAGCGTCACCACACTGCGCCCGGGATCGAGCGTGAACGTCACCGGTTGCGCACGCAGGGAGGTCCCCAGCAGGACCACGCCCGCCAGCAGGCGAAGACAGAACGACAGCTTCATGGTTTCGAGGAAGAACCTGCCAACGGTGTCTCATGGCCATCCCGCGGAATCAAGGGATGAACCGGAACGGCGGCAGGTTTCCGCCGGCAGCCGAAGGAACGCCCGCGTTCGCCGGAACGGGACACCTTCGTGCGGCAACGGCGGAGTCCGCGTCCGGTTCCGTTCAGTGACGACCCGCGGTCCTCACTCCACCTCCATCTCCGCCAGGATGCGGCGATAGGTCTGCCGGGCATGTTCGTAGTCCGCCCGCGCCTGGGCCCGCTCGGGCTCCGCGAAAAACCGCTCCTTCTGCGACCAGCACTGGTCCACACCCTTCAGGCACCAGTCGGCGCTCCGGCGGGACGCGCGGACCGGTCTGCCATCCACGAGAACCCAGACCGGATTGGTATGGGCGCTTGGAAGAATGCGCACCGCCACCCAACTGCTGCGCTCAATCGGCACCTCAAAGTCCACATTGCGAGTGGCGCCGTCCGCCACAAACTCGGTGCGGGCCACCGGCCATCCGTTGACCAGCACCTCCACGGGGACGCTGCGGGTCCCGTCTATCCGCGCCCGCTCGATGTCCCAGTAGGGCTTCTCCGCATAAGGCCGTGCCTTGACCTCCGGTCGCGGCGTCTCATCCAGCCGCGCGGCCACACGGGCGGTGACCCGGACGTTGCCCGGGCGATCCAGCCGCACCTCGCTGTCCCCCACCCCCATGGGCGTGCCGTTCACCGCAAAGTCCATCAGATGACTGCGCCCGTCGCTCACGTAGTTGCGTCCGGACCGGATCCCCTCGCACCAGGCAGGGTAGTCGAGGCGGCCGTCGAGCTTGACATAGCTGCGACCCAGGCCGACCCGGTCGCCGTAGATGCAGGGAAAATCCGTCTCGCCGCTGATCCGGGTGCGGAATCCGCAGTTGAGCGTGTGATACCAGATGTTGAGCTCCCAGACATGCGGCGTGTCCACCGTGGAGATGAAATCCACCGCCGGCACCGGGGTGCCGTCCGGACCCGGCACCTCATGGGTGACATCCACGATGTACTCATTGGCCCCGATGCCGTCGAACGGCGGCACAATGAAATTGGGCAGTTCGGCGGTGTCCACCTGCAGGCCCCAGCCGCTATGGGCCGGTCCGCAAAGGGCCCCCTGACGTCGGGCCCAGCGCAGGGTGTTCAGTCCCAGTTTGGGCCAGTGGTCCATGGAGTCCCCGCCGGGATAAATCTGCTCGCGCAGGCGCAACAGGCACAGGTGACCGCTCTGATGGGAGCCGAACCCGGAGACCTCGATATCGTAATGGAGCAAATAGGGGTGCTGGGACACCGGATCGGTCGTGCCCGTGAAGAACTGCTTCTGGTAATCGAAGCACGGCCCCCAGGTGAGGTTGGCTCCGACCTTCAGATCCTCGCCCAAGCAGTGCCGCATCATGTCCGGTGCATGAACCCCCTCGGTGGGATTGGTGTAGTGGGCGCAGCCCGCAGCGTGGATGTGATGATCCCCAGACCACCATCCGGTGGCCGCCGGATCCACCCATCGCACCACTTGGAATTCCCAGCGGTTGGGCCCCTCCCCGACCGTCTTTTCGGTCCGTTCCGGCAGCGATTCCGGGCCGCGCTGGAACTCCACCCGGTATTTCCCGTCCGGCAGCCGCAGGACCTCGTTGTCGTTGCGGTAGATCTGAGGATGGAAAAAGAAATCCGGGGCAAGGCGGCGTCCCGGCGACGGATGGACACGCCCCTGCGCATCGGTGATTCGCAGCGAACCAGTCGTCGGCGCGCCGTGTTCATCCAGGATCCGCAGCGTTACCTCGCGCGCGGGCAGGCATCGGAACAGCACATCGGTCTCCGCCCGGAACCCGAGGTCCTGGGTCCCCTGCCCCGCGTTGAAGGAGAAGGCGGCCTGCCGCTGCCCGGAGTCCCGGCTGTACACCTGCAGGATCCGGTACTCAATGGGCAGGCCGGTCAGGGTGGGGGACACCGGTGGACGCTCGTGCATCACGGCGTCCATCCACCGACGGGTCACCTCGGATGCGGGCGAGTTGAAAGCGGTCCGGCTATTGGGGCTGGTCACCTGCAACCGGGCCGTGGTGCCGGCCTCGTTGTGGACCTTGATCAGGAAGGTGCGCCACCCGCCTTCGATCAATTCCGGCACCGCAACCCCGTTGGTCACCTTCACCCGCATCTCTGGATTGATCTGCACGTGCAACAGGCAATGCGGATCCAACACCGCCTCGATCCAACGCACCGTATCCGGCCCGGGCGACGCCATCAGCGCCTCGATCCGCTCGAGGTCCTGGGAGGCCAACGGCGTCCCCAGTGCATCAGTCGCCTCGACGAGGCGTCGGACTTGCGCGGTGAAGGGTTGCAGGTCCACCGCCGTCGCGTCGGGGCGCGCGGGAAGGTCGGGCCCGGCACAGACCATGCCGGCAAGGAGAAGAGCGTGAAGCCGTCGGGAGTGCATCGCAGCGGGAGAAGTTGCCGGAAGTCTACCCGCGGAACGCGGCCCGCCCAGCGGATTCGTGCGACCCCGGGAGCGGCGGCCCGCAAATTGGTCAACTCCAACGCATCCAGGCCACGGCCCCCGCAACCATCGCCGCCCCGAGCCCGGCCAGAACATCATCCGCCACGATGCCCACCCCTCGCGGAAGTCGTTGAACCCGACGGATCGGTCCCGGCTTGGCGATGTCGAGCACCCGGAACGCCACCAATCCGGCGGCCAGTTCGGGAAAATGGGCCATCAGAATCGCCAGGGAGCTGACGGCGCCCGAAAACACATATCCGCCGGGAGTGAGCAGCACTCCAAGCCACAGCAAAGGCACGGCGGCGATTTCGTCCAGCACCACGCTGCCGGGGTCCCGGACGTTCAGCACCGTTTCGGCGCGGCCGCACAGGGGCACTGCGAGCGCCAGGCCGGCAAACGTGCCCAGCGCCCAGACCGCCGGATGGGACGCACGCAGCAGCAACACCAGCCAGGCCAGGCCCACGAGGCTGCCCCAGGTACCGGGGCCCGGACGGATCCATCCCGAGCCGAATCCCTCGGCCACGAAGACCACGATGCGGTCAACCATCGAGTGTTTTCCTTGCGGGGTCACAGGTCGTCCAGATAGAGCCGTCGGTTGCGCCACAGATAGACCAGGCCGCTGAAGGCCGTCAGGACCACCGCCACCCACTGCGAAATCTTCGCGGTCCAGCCCAGCCAGGAGCTGCCGGCAATCGGGATGCCCAGCAGGAAGTCCCCAAACCGCCCCCAGGTCGGCACGGCGGCGACCAGCAGGACGGCGATGATGGCGACGATCTGTGAAATGGTCTTGTGCTTGCCAAAGCGCTCGGCGGCGAGGACGACCCGCTTGTGGGCGGCCAACAGGCGCAAACCCGTGATCGCCAGTTCCCTGGCCACGATCAGCACCACCATCCAGGCGGGCATCAGATCCCGGCCCACAAAGGCGATGAATGCCGAGCAGGTCAGGATCTTGTCCGCCAGCGGGTCCATGAGCGTGCCGAAATCCGTGATCAACCGGCGTTCCCGGGCGATCCGGCCATCAAGATAATCCGTCAGTCCCGCGGCACTGAACAGGAGAAGCGCCGCCGTCTGATGACCGGGGAACGCCACAAACATCGCCACCAGAAACACGGCGGTGAGGGCGAAGCGGGAAACGGTGAGCTGGTTCGGAAGATTCAAGAGGGCGGCACGTGCGGGATCCCCATAGCCCGAACGCCCCGGTGGGCGCGATGCAAAAACGGCGTCGTCATGCTCCGCGCCGTCTCCCGGTGTTTGAAGGAATCCTGGAAGGCGGAAAGGGAAGAGCGCAGCCCCCCGGAACGAAGCCTGGTGGGGCGGGGTTTCACCGAGCAGCACGCCGTTGGCCGGGACGCCAACGACGCCGCAGGGCGTCGCATCTCTCAACCCCGTGAGATCAATGAATTGCGCACCCGCTCCGAAGCCCTCCCGAAACACCGACTCCGGGCACCTCAAGGACCCACAGCCTCACGGCCGGTCGAGCTCGAAATACTGCGCGGACCCGGTCAGCGGAATTTCCAGCTGCAGCGTGGCGCCATCGTTCTCCGGAGTTCCGGGCACGGGAACCCAGGGTGCCCCCAAGGCCGCCGCGGCCCGGAGCACATAGGCGCCCTCGGCAGCCGCGGGCCAGGACAGCAGCGCCGCCGCGGGGTCGAGCAGTTCGATCCGCAGCACCGGCGGGGAGACGGTCAGGGTGACCTGGCGCTCGTTGTCCCCTGGAACCGACTCGGGCGTGGTGGACGACGCCCGGGCGACGGCGACCCGGTTTGCGTGCGGCTCGCCGGCATTGGCCCGCACCAGCCCGCTGAAAAACTCCTGCGGCTCCACTGTGCCGCGGTTGAAGACAACGCGCTGCCCGCTCACCTGGAATGGGAAAGCGCTCACCGCCTCCAGGAAGGCAAATCCCGTCGGCAGCTCCACCTCGACGGTCGTGGCGGCAGCCGGCAGTGGCCCATTGTTCACGACCAGCACATTGAACGTGACCGTCCCAAAGGCCACCGCAGGATTCGGAGTGGCGCCAAAGGTGACCCGCAAATCCGTACTGCTGCCCACAAAGAAGTTCTCGCCCGTCTCGGCGGATCCTTCCGGATTGGTCACCCGGATGCGGCCGGTGGTGGCTCCCGCCGGCACCGTGGCCTCGATGGAGGCGGCGGACTGGATGGTGTACTCGGAGGGGACGCCGTTGAACGCGACCCGGGTGACCGTGCCCAGATTGGATCCGATGAGCGTCACGCGGGTGCCGACCGGACCCGACCGCGGCGCAAAGGTGCTGATTACCGGTTGCAGCCCGGCCACCGTAAAGGTGCCCGCCGACTGACTGGTGCCGCCCGGCGTCACCACCGCGATCCGCCCGGAAGCCGCGCCCGCCGGCACCGGGAACTGGATGCGGCTGTTGTCGAGCACCGTGAACTGCGGGACCGGGATGCTGTTCAACTGCACGGCCGTGGCCCCGCCCAGGTTCGCTCCCGACACGGTGACCACCGTGCCCGAGGGGCCGCTGGACGGGGTGAACCCGCTGACCTGCGGCGGCGCGAAAAAGAGCGCCTCCGTCACGTTGGTCCCACCGGCCGTGATCAGCGTAATCGGGCCGGTGGATACACCCGCGGGCACCACGGCGGTCACCTGGGCGCTGCTGAGGTTGGTGATCGTCGTTGCGGCCGTGTTCCCAAACAGAATCCGCTGGGTTCCCGTCAGTCCGCTGCCAACGAGCGTCACCACGGTGCCCGGCGGGCCAAAATTCGGCGAAAACGTCGTCACCCTGGGCAACAACGTGAAGTTCGTGGTCGTGATGAAGCTGCCCCCGGGCGCCGTCAGGGAGAGGGGCCCCGTCGCGGCGGTGAGGGGCACCACGGCGTTCAGGTTGGTGTTGGAGACCACCTCAAACTGCGTCACCAGCGCCCCGCCGATCCGCAGCTGCAACTGGCCCGGCTGGGACACCAGGAAATTCAGACCCATCAGCGCGATGGTGTCCCCGGCCGCCGCACGCGGCGTGAAGGCCTCGATGCGCGGATTGCCATAGATGTAGTCGGCGAGGTTGGTCGTGCCGCCGACGCTGGTGCGCACCGACAGGTGCCCGGTCTGAACGATCGGGGGAATGGTCGCCAGGATCTGGTTTTCAGCGGTGGCGGTCGCCTGGATCAGGTCATTGCCAATCCGCACCTGAATTCCTGGAAATCCAGGCACGAAAAAGTTCCCGCCGAGGATCGTCAGGGTCGAGCCCGGGGTGCCGACCACCGGTTTCTCGAAAATCGGCGTGTCCCCAATGCTGCCGACAATCCGGGTGCCAAAATCCTCAATCCGCGGGGGTGCATAGAAGAAAAACGGGGTCGTGTACTGCCCGGCGGCATTGAACACCGTGATGGGACCAATGGGGACCTGCGCCGGGGCGATGGCGACGATCCGCGTATTGTTCGCACTCAACAGCGTGGCTTCCACGTTGCCAAAAAGAATCCGGGGAGCGGCGAGGGTCGGGCGGAGATCCCTCCCAACGATCGTTACCTGGGTGCCCGGTGGACCAAAATCCGGCGCAAATCCGGTGATGAACGGGGCGGCAGACAACGACCCGGCCGTCAGCAGCAGCATCGCCGAAGACGCCAGATGGCGCCGGAAGGACTTCAGACGAATCATGGGCGGGGAAAACAAGCGGATCCGTTCACGGTTGTCAAAGCGGGAGTGTCGGCCCGTCAGCAGGTTGCGGGGAATCAATCCCCGGAGGCGAAGCCCGGGGCACGGCCTCCTGGAAACAGGACCGGAGGAACCCCCGGATCACCGACAGTTCCGCCTCCCCGGCCACCGTGTGGGCCTTGTGGAATTCGCGCCACTCAATGTCCAAGCCGGCGGCACGGAGCGCCGCCACCTGGTCGCGCACCTCGCCACAGGGGATCAACGGATCCTGCGTCCCGTGGGTGAACAGCATCCGCGACGACGCAGACGCCGAAGACCGTTCCCGAAGCAGCGACCCCGGGTCCCAGACGTAGCCGCTGATTCCCACGAGACCGGCCAACCGGCGCGGGTACCGGAATCCCGCGTCCACGGTCATGACGCAACCCTGTGAGAACCCCAGCAGCGCCATGGACGCGGCCGGGAACCCCGCCGCCTCCCGGGTCTCCAGCAGGTCCATCAGCAACCGCCGGCTGCGCAGCACACCAGGGCCGGAGTCTCCCTCGAGGTCATACCAGGCAAAACCTCCGTGATAGGAGTCCGGGGCGTTCACCAGCAGGTAATTGAGATCCGGAAGGCCCAGTGCGGCAGGCAGCCATTGCCATCCGTCCATCGAATCCCCAAGCCCGTGCAGCACCACCAGCACACTTTGGGAATCGGGAACCGCGGCGGGGATCCATCGAGACGTCAGCACCGGCCCAGCCTGCCGGGAGGCCGGCCCCCCCGGCAAGCGCCCGCGCGTGGAGGCGTCCCGCCGGCGGACGCCATTTCCATTGTCCGAAGCGCCTCGGATTCGCACTATGCGGCTTCCGTTTGGCGGTGCCCTCACCGGGGAACCTGCCGCCACGCCGCAATGAAACGCACCCATCACTGCAACGAACTCCGGCCCGAACATGCCGGCCAGCCCGTCATCCTCGTGGGCTGGGTCCACTCGCGCCGCGACCTCGGTGGCGTCCTCTTCCTCGACCTGCGCGACCGCGAGGGCCGCACCCAGACGGTGTTCGATCCCGCCGATCTTCCGGCCGAACTGTTCGAAACGGCCACCCATCTGCATGCCGAATCCGTCGTGGAAATCTCCGGGCGGGTGCGGGTGCGTCCCGACGGCACCGACAATCCCCGCATCGCGACCGGACGGGTCGAAGTGCTGGCTCAGGGGCTCACCGTGCTGAATCCGTCCGCCGTGCTGCCGTTTCCCGTGGACGACCCGGAGGTCGCCGGCAAGGTGAACGAGGAACTCCGGCTGCAATACCGCTACCTGGATCTGCGCCGTCCCGAAATGTATCGCAACCTGCGCCTCCGTTCCCGAGTGGCGATGGCGTTGCGCCAATACCTGGACGATCAAGGCTTCCTGGAGGTCGAAACCCCCACGCTCTTCAAGTCCACACCGGAGGGTGCCCGGGAGTTTCTCGTGCCGAACCGCAGGGAGGCCGGATCATTCTACGCCCTGCCGCAGTCGCCGCAGCAGTTCAAACAGGTGCTGATGGTCGGCGGCATCGAGCGCTACTTCCAGCTGGCCCGCTGCTATCGCGATGAGGATCTGCGGGCGGACCGTCAGCCCGAGTTCACCCAGCTGGACCTCGAAATGTCCTTCATTGAGCGGGAGGACCTGTACTCCCTGATCGAAGGACTCCTGAAGCGGGTCTGGCAGACCGCACTCGGCCTCGAGATCCCGACGCCCTTCCCCAGATTCTCGTTCGAGGAGGCGCTCAACCGCTGGGGAGTGGACAAGCCGGACACCCGGTTTGGAATGGAACTCGCCGACTTCACCGAGGACTTTCGCACCTCGGCGTTCAAGGTGTTCTCAGGAGCGGTGGCGTCCGGGGGCGTGGTCAAGGCCCTCAACGCCCGGGGCCTCGCCAGCGCCACCCAGGGGCAGATCGAGACGATGACCGAGTACGCCAAGGGCTTCGGCGCCAAGGGACTGGCCTTCATCAAGGTCGAGAACGGTGAGTGGAAATCGCCCATTGTGAAGTTCTTCTCCGAGGCCGAGAAGGCGGCCCTGACCGCACGGCTGGAGATCCGGGAAGGTGACCTGATCCTGTTTGCCGCCGACCAGTGGCTCAACGCCTGCGAAATTCTGGGCCGAATCCGGCTGTATTGCGCCGACGTGCTGCGGACGCAGGGACGTCTGGAGATTCCCGCCAACCGGTTTGATTTCCTGTGGGTGGTGGACTTTCCATTGCTGGGTTTCGACCGGGAACTCAATCGCTGGTACTCCAGTCACCATCCCTTCACCGCCCCCGTGCCGGAGGACATCCCGCTGCTCACGTCCGATCCCAAAAAGGTCCGTGGCCAGCACTACGACATCGTGGTCAACGGTGTGGAACTGGGCGGCGGATCCATCCGGATCCATCAGCCCGCGGTACAGAAGACGGTGTTTGAGGACGTGCTCGGCATCCCGCCCGAGGAGACCCAGCTGCGCTTCGGTTACCTGCTGGAGGCCTTCAAGTTCGGGGCGCCACCGCATGGCGGAATCGCGCTCGGGTTCGACCGCCTCATTGCGCTGTTGTGTGGCAGCCACAGCATTCGCGACGTCATCGCGTTCCCCAAGACGGCCAAGGGCGTGGATCTGATGACGGCGTCCCCGGCTCCCGTGACCGCCCGGCAACTTCGCGATCTGCACCTGGAGATCCGGGGCGGCCCCAAGGCCGCACCGTCCGGTCCTGCGTCCACGCCCGGTAGTCAGGCTCCCGCGGGTGTCGGGGGCGAACACGTCCCCGATCCCGGGCATGTTGGGCGCTAATTTTTCTCCGGGACGATCCCTCTCGCTTTGACAGGCCTCCACCCGCTTCGTACGGTTTTCTCGTCCGGGCTGCGAAACGTTTCTTCCGCGGGGTCCCCCACTCCCACCTCCTTGGCGTCCGCGGCCCGGGCTCTCCGGTCATTCCTGTCCCTGCGCGGGCGTTCTTTCCTGGAACCCCACTCCGGCAATTTCTCAGGAAATCGGAGTTGACCCATGGCTGTTGACGCGTACAACGACAGCCCTTCGTTTTGCGGGGGTGTAGCTCAATTGGTCAGAGCGCTGCCCTGTCACGGCAGAGGTTACGGGTTCGAGCCCCGCCACTCCCGCCATCTCCCGCAAGCACTTACGAGGAAGGCCCCAATTTTTCGGGTGCGATTTGTGAAGGATTGCGTGTGGAAACGCAGTCGAGTCCGGATCTCGCAAGTGAGGCACACCGGAGACGTTCTGCTCCTCGCGGAACCCGCCCGATTTTCATCCGCTGCGGGGCCTTCACCGTTCGCATCCACTCCTCAGACATCTCCCTGCCCTTCCTCGACAAGCTGGCTCGAACTGTCGTCCTGACCCGGAACCGGCAGCAGGAGGAAGTCCGCCCCGCCCTGTCCCCGATCGGAAAGCTGCTGGCCGATGCGTGGGGAAGCCTCAAGCCGGGGTTGGACCCAATGGACACTCGGCTTTCGCCGATTTCCAAGGGCCGGAGCCGCTGGCGGGAGGAGGCGCATTCTCCCTACCCTGCTTGCTCGCAGTGCGGGCTTCAGCCTGTTCCGGTCCACGACGGAATACACCCCAGAAGGCCAGAAAACGGCCTTACCGGATGATTGGTAAGGCGGCTATTGCGGTAATGCATTCATTCGTAGTAATGTAAACGCATGTCAATCTCCACGGTTACGGACAAGGGACAGACGACTGTTCCACAGGAGATCCGCGAAGCCCTCGGCATCGCTCCCCGGCAACGCCTGGTTTGGGAAGTCCGCAAAGACGGTTCGGCCATCGTACGGCCGATGCCCAGCGTCATGGAATTGGCGGGCTCCCTGAAATCCCAGGTGCCCTTCACCAGCATCCGGGAGGAAACCGAGGCGGCGACTGCGGCGTGGGTCGCGGAATCAGGTAAATCCAATCGTTGATGAGTGTCCCGCACTATCACCTCGACTCGAACATTCTGCTCCGGTTCTTCACCGGAGAGCCGGCTCCAATGTTCGCGGCGGCCTCGGGCCTCATGGAGAGTGCCGAACGCGGCGACGTTCTCCTGGAGCTCTCACCGCTGGTGCTTGCCGAGACCGCCTTCACTCTCGAATCGTTTTTCAAGAAACCCAGAAAACAGGTTGCGGAGTTGTTGCTGGAGTTCGTCCAGCGTTCGAGCGTCCGCCTTGCGGAAAGAGACCGGTTGCTGGACGCGCTGGAACGGGTCAAGAAAACCGGAGTTCACCTGGTTGATGCTTATCTCGCGGCGTGCGCCGTTGAATCGAAACTGCCGGTCGCTTCCTTTGACCGGGACTTTGACCGGTTTGCCGACGTCGTCCGATTCGAGCCCAAGGCTTGACGATGGTTGGACCGAACGCCATCGCCTCCACCTTCCCCCCCGTTCGCTCCGCCGAAACTGCGCCTCCAAGGATTGCGGAGGAGGTTCGCTGAGCGGCCATGCGTTCCTGACAATTCCTGACAGAGTTTCGTCGTTTTTCTTCGCTTGGGTGCGTGGTGACCGTGCTATCTCTCATTCACCACAACAGCAGGATCGTCCGGTAGATCCGCGGATTTCACGCACACTGACGACGATTCCCGCACCGGTGCAAACCGGGTTCGAGCCCCGCCACTCCCGCCACTTTTCCCGCAAAACGCCTGAGTTCCAATTCCTTGGATCCAGGCGCCCTCTCCGGTTCCGAACGAATGACAGATCAACGGCTCGGCGGAGCCTCGTACCCTCGACATCACCCGGTGGTGAAGCTCTGGACACGGGGACGAGGGACCCGGGATTGCGTCCGATCGCGGTTGTGGCTTCCTTGGCCGCCGATGGAAGCGCTTTCCGGCAGCCTGTATTCCGACCCCACCTACGACATGGCCTGCCGTCAGTTCGACGGGGTCGCCGACCGGTTGGAGATCCCGCAGGCCGAACGAGAACACCTCAAGGTCCCCAAGAGATCCCTCGTGGTCGCGGTACCGGTGCGCATGGATGGCGGGGATCTGCGCGTCTTTTCCGGATTTCGGGTGCAACATCACATGACCCTTGGCCCCACCAAGGGAGGGATGCGCTACCACCCCGAAGTGTCCCTCGGCGAGGTGGCGGCGCTGGCCATGTGGATGAGCTGGAAATGCGCGCTCGCGGGCCTGCCCTACGGCGGCGCCAAGGGTGGCGTCACGGTGGATCCCCGCCGCCTGTCGGCCTCCGAGCTGGAGCGCCTGACCCGTCGGTTCACCCAGGAATTGGTGGGCTTCATCGGACCGCACGTGGACATCCCGGCCCCCGACATGGGCACCAATGAGCAAACGATGGCCTGGATGATGGACACGTTCTCGGTCCATGCCGGCCATTCAGTGCCGGGGGTGGTCACCGGGAAGCCGGTGGGCATCGGGGGCTCGCTGGGCCGTCGGGAAGCCACAGGACGCGGCGTGGCGTACCTCGCCGGCCGGGCCATGGACACCCTTGGGATCCAGGCGTCCGGAGGCAGTGCGGTCGTTCAGGGCTATGGCAACGTCGGCGCCGTCGCCGCCCACTCCCTGTCGCGCCAGGGACTGCGCATCCTTGCGGTGAGCGACGCCAACGGCGGCGTGTATCATGCGCGGGGGCTCGACATGCCGCATGTGGATGCCTGGGCCCAGGCGCACGGAACCCTCGCGGGGTATCCGGAGGCCGAGACGATTTCCAATGCCGACCTGCTGGAGCTGTCCTGCGACGTTCTCGTGCCAGCGGCGATGGAGCGGCAGATCACCCAGGTCAATGCCGGACGCCTCCGCTGCCGGATCCTCGCCGAGGGGGCCAACGGTCCCACCACGCCCGAGGCGGACGCCATCCTCGAAGCCCGCGATGAAGTCTTTGTGATCCCGGACATCCTCTGCAACGCCGGGGGCGTTGTGGTCAGCTACTTCGAATGGGTTCAGGGGCTCCAGTCGTTTTTCTGGGGCGAGGGCGAGGTCATGGACCGGCTGTTTCGCATTCTGGAGACGGCGTTTGGTCAAACCCTCCAACGATCACGCCGCGAGAACATTTCCATGCGAGCGGCCGCGTTGGGTCTTGGGATCGGCCGCGTCTGGGAGGCGAAGAAGATGCGCGGCCTGTTTCCGTGAAGTCCGCGGGTTCCCGCTGGAAATCAGAACTTCGGTCCAACCACCATTGCCCTGCCGATTTCCTCATGGCCCTGACCTACTCATCCCGCTACTACGACGGCCTCCAGGAGGATTCAGCCGCCTCGGCCCAGACGGTCGTCCCGAAAATCCTCCGATTGTTTCCCGCGCGAAGCGTCGTGGACGTCGGCTGCGGCGCCGGCGCCTGGGCCCGGGAGTATCTCGAAGCGGGGTGCGAAGTGACGGGAATTGACGGCCCCTATGTGCGCGCGGACCAGCTCAAGATTCCCGCGGACCGGTTTCTCCGGCGCGACCTCTGCCAACCGCTCGCCCTGGACCGACGCTTCGACCTGGTGAGCTGCCTCGAGGTCGCCGAACACCTTCCCGGATCCCGGGCCGAGGGCCTGGTCGCAGACCTCTGCCGCCTCGGAGATGTGGTTTTGTTCTCGGCCGCCGTGCCCGGACAGGGCGGAACGCACCACGTCAATGAGCAGTGGCCCAGCTACTGGATCCCGCGATTCGAAGCCGAGGGGTTCGCGGTGCTCGACTGTCTGCGTCCGCAACTCTGGGGCGATGCCGCCGTTGCCTGGTGGTATGTGCAGAATCTCTTCGCATTCGTCCGGCGGGACCGGCTGGGCGATTTTCCGGAGGCCCAGGCCGAGGCCCGCCCCTGGCCGACGGACCTGGTGCATCCACGCGCCTATGTCCGGGCCACGGTTCCCTCCCAGATGTCTCCCCGAATGCTGCGCGAAGTGGTCCGGGCTCTGCCGCACTTCCCGCGGAAGGTTTGGACCGCCCTGAGGTGAGGCGGGATACCACGTCAGCTCAACGTCGGGTCTGCGCCCCACGGGCGACAGGCGTTGGAGATTTGCGGGATTGGAGGTCGGGGTCCAATGGAGGCGTTTCCGCCTCCGGCTCCTTTCCCGCGGCGCCGGGAGGCAGACCGACAACGAGCCAAACACCCACGCCGAGGGCGACGCCAATGGCAGTCAGGCTGACCCAAAGCATCCGCATGTCCGGCTTGTAGCGAAACTCCACCGTATGCTCCCCCGCCGGCACCGCGACGCCGCGCATCAGAAAATTGGCCCTCAAAATCGGCACCACCTGCCCGTCCACCGTGGCCTGCCACGAAGAATCCCACCGATCGTTCAGTAGCAGCACGGCGGGCTGGGCGGCCATTGTGCGGAGGGTGACCCGCTTGGGAGCCCATGCCGTGATGACCGCCTCACCTGGCGCACCGCCCGGCGATTCATTCAGGGTCTCCCCCCCGGGCAACACCGGGGCCTCGGCCAGCACCACGGTGGACTCGGGTCGGAATGCCGGATCCGCGAGCCGTCTGAGGGCGGCATCGGAATCCGGCAACACCTCCCATCCGCTGAACAGGCGTGCCCGCGGAAGGGCCGTGCCGTTCTCGATCACGGCGTATTGTCCGGACGGGTTCACCACCGCGGTGATGTCGTCGAGGCCCACCCGGCCGTCGGTGGGCGAACCGGGCTTGGGTGCGAGATCAAACCCAAGAACCGGCTTGAACCGCTGCTGCTCGGGATCAAACAAGCGGTTGAGCTCCGCCACCATGCCCCGGGCGGCGATGATGTAGCGCACGTTCGCGAGCTGCCACATGCGGCCGATGCGGCCCAGGTCGGACGGGGCCGTGGGACGAAACTTTTGGAGGTATTCGGCGTCCCATTCCGGCATGCGGGGCATCTGCCAGATGTCGGCCGTATGAAGAGTGCTGTAGGGGAACTGCTGTTCCATCCACTGGTTCTGCACGGCCGGCCAGGTGCCATCGTCCGGGCTCGTCAGGGTCTGCCGGATGTCGGGGAAATAGCGCGCCGTCACCCGCTGTTCCCACGGCTGGCGCGCCAGGAATTCCAGCACCGGGTTCGAGGCATAGCGCCGCTGGTAGTCATAGTGCTGAATGAATGGTACCGCGGCGCGGCCCAGGTCCACCACCAGCACCCCGCCAAGCAACACTGCGGCCATGGCGCCGCGGCCTCCGCTGAAGCGACCGGAGCACACGAGGGCCAGAAGGGTCGCATTCAGGACGACGAAACCCGCGAACAGCCCGACCTCGAACACGCTGAACCCCGCCATCCCCTGCCCTTCATTCCCGGGAAAACCCGCATGCGCGATATGCGCGGCCAGGGCCGGCAGACTGGCCGCATACACCAGCGCCACTCCGAGCGCGCCGATTGCAAGCCCCGCCAGCGCGCGGCTCCACGTCCGGTCGAACCCACGGGCGTCCCGCCACCAGCCCGCCACCTGGTCCATCAGGCCGCCGCGCCGCACGGAGGGCACCGCGACATACAACCGCCATAAACCCTGGAGCCCGTAGGCGAACAGCACGAACAACCCCAGATGCATGACGTGCAGAAATTTCATCGGCACCCGGATCGTGGAGAGGTAGGGCAGCGAGTAGATCAGCCGGTAGAACGGGGCAAACCGACCAAAGGCCAGCAGCAGGGAAACCAGGCAGACCACACCCCAGAACGCAATCAGACGGCGCTCGCGATCCGTGAAGGGCTGCCGTCCGGATCGCGATGCGGCGCGGGCCAGGGCCCATCCGGCAACGATCAGCACCAGCACGCCCGCGTATTCGCCACCGCCGTTGAACCGGAGGCGCGGAGTCCCATCCTGACCGACGTTCCCCCAGTACGCGCCCCCGTCGGGGGTATCCATCCGGTACCCCATGATCCCGGGGACCGCGATCCGCACCACTTCCAGCTTGGGAAAGCTCCAACCGGTGATGAACTCCCAGCGCTGCTGCCGCGCCGCCGGCGTCTCCCCAAGGACAGCAACCCCCTGGATCTGGGTTCCTACCAGCGTGGACAACACATAGGAGGCGATCCAACCCGCGCACACCGCGACGAGCGCCAGACGTCCGAAGGTCGGGATCCATCTCGAGCTCTTGCTGCCTTCGCTCGACGTCAGCCACCCGGTCACCAGCGCGTACGCGGCGACATATAGGCTGAAAATGGCCCCGACATCCGCCCCCTCGATCACGGCAAATCCCACCGCAATGCCGGCCAGCAGCCCGCGCGCCCAGAAGCGACGACCCTCCGCAGCCGACAACGCCGCCAGCGCAAGGAACACGAACGCCAGGGTCGAGGCGCGGGCGCCGAGCCCCCAGCCGGCATGGGAGACGAAGTTGGTGTTCAACGCGGCCGCCAAGGCCACCAAAACGGCCACGGGACGCGAGAATCCGCAGGCCCGGGCGAAAACGGCGGCGGCCCCGCCAAGGAACAGCAGGGACAGCGGAGCGGCGAATTTTCCGAAAAGGATCGGCCCCAGAACCAAGTACAGTAGATTGGTGAACGAGGGCTGCAGGGGCAGTGCCGGGCTTCCCAGCCACACCAATGGCACCCAGCTCCCTCCGAGAAAATTGCCCCACCGATATTCCGAATACGCCGTCATCAGGCCAAGGGGCGCATCGTTGGAAAAAGCCATTTGCGATGGGATCAGGCTTTCGCGCCAAAGGCCGAAGAGGACCAACCCGACCAGGGCCACAGTCCCTGCCAGGCCGCCGGTTCTGCGGCTGATAATGTTCGATTCAGATTTCATGATGCTGCCTGCCCGAGGTCCCGGTGACGAAGGCGGTTTTTTAAGCGACCGGCAAGTCCCTTCACGGACCGGATGCCGATCCGAAATAACACCCGGGAAAGAAAGATCGGACCCCGACGCTTCAACGCAGTCCACCACAGGCGGATTTCGTCCGACATGTCCGCCCCCCATTCGCGGCCGACCAGGATGATGTGACCGCACTGGGCAAAGTAGCCGATCCAGTCCACCGACGGCGTGTGTCCCGGACGCCTGTAAAATTTCCGGAAGTCGTACAACACCGGGTTCACCCACAGCCAAAGCGTCGGCACCGGAACGTCCCCGAGGAACTCCGATTCCGGTACGGGCAGGCTCGCAAAGAACTTGCGGGCCTGGGCCTCCTTCCGGGCTCCGGATAAACCGTTGGAATACCGCCCGGTGCGCCCCACCGAAAGCGGCACATAGATGATGTCCTCATTCACGAACCAGAGGTCTGGCGCCCGCGACAGGGCCTGAAATCCGTACGCGTAATCCGGGTTGACCCACGAAAAGACCATGCCCGTGGGACTGCATGACGCGATGGCATCCATCACTGCCCGGGGCGTCGCCGAAGTCAGCCCGCGGGGAAAGATGTTCCAGAATAACGGCGAGAACCGGCAGAATTCCTCGACCACCTGCTCGCAAGTAAACCGTTGGACGTCCGGCGCGCCCGACGGGCCGGCAAGGTGGTCGGCACAGGCGTTGACGGGCGGGTACGAGACCAGGGAGCCGGGATGATCCCGGCAGATGCCGTGAAGCGTTGCCAGGGCGGTCGGGGTCAATCGTTGCTTGTCCTCAACCACCAGCAGCCAGCGTCCGAGCGCCTGGCGCCGTGCATGCTCCCAATTGTCATGCATCGGCAGGTCGCCGGAGGTCCGGAAATAGCGGATGCGCGGATCCCGAAACGCTGCCACGGCATTCCGGGTCGCCTCCGGTGACTCGTCGTTGTCGGAGATCACCAACTCGAAGTCGTCGAACGATTGCCCTAGAATGCTCTGGATTGCGCCCGGGACAATCTCCGATCGGTTTCGGGTGGGCAGCAGAACGGAAAAGAACGGTTCGTTCATGCGCCCTTGTCGCCCCGGGAAATCACGTCACGAAACTCCCGGCACACGCGATCCACCTGCGCCTCGGTCAGGTTGAGAGCCGAGGGCAGGTTCAGAGCCCGGCCGTCCAGGTCATGGGCCACCCGGTTGCGAGACCGGGCAAGGACCGCCTGCGGATGATCCCGGTAGGCCGGGAGGGAGCTCAATGGATGAAAAAACGGCCGGGAATCAATGCCCCGCCGTTCCAATGCGTCCTGAACCTCCCGTTGACCGGGCCGCCCCTCCCGCTCCCAGACCGCTGTCACCATCCAGTAACTGTTCCGGCAGTAGGCCGGCTCCACGTTCAGGGAAACACCTGGCAGGTTGGCCAATCGCTCCCGGTACCACCCAAAGATCTCGCGCTTGCGCGCCACCAGGTCGCCCACCCGTTCCAACTGGGCCAGACCAAGCGCAGCCTGCATCGCGCTCATTTTGTACTTGAACCCTACCGCGGTGTTGCAGAAGTGGCGGTCCCCGGGCTCCCGCCCATGGTCCCGCAGGTGCAGCACGCGCCGGAAAAGGCCCTCATCCCGCGTCCCCAGCAAACCCCCTTCTCCGGTCGTCAGCGTCTTGGATCCATGAAAGCTGAACACCCCCGTTGCCCCCAGACTCCCGGCCGGCCGGCCCTGGTACGTAGACCCCACCGCCTCCGCCGCATCCTCAATGACCGGCAATCCGTGATCCGCGGCCACCCGCAGCAGGGGTTCGTAGTCCGGCATGCCGCCGTAAAGATCCACCGGGATGATCGCCCGGGATCGGGATGTCAGGCAGTCCTTCAGTGTTTCGGCGGTGATCACCCAGGTTTCCGGATCCACATCGGCAAACACCGGAGTCGCCCCCACGTAGTGCACCGGAGCCACCGTGGCGATCCAGGTGATGTCCGGTACGATGACCTCATCGCCCGGTCCGATCCCGAGCGCCGCCAACGACAGGTGGATCGCGGAGGTGCAGGAGGGCAGCGCTGTGGCAAAGGGAACCCCGAGGTGAACTGCAAACGCCTTTTCAAACCGCTCATGCCAGCAGCCGGCATTGCTGTACCACGCATGCGTCACGGCGTCGGTGACGTATCGAATTTCACGTTCGGTGATCCACGGACCGGAGACCGGAATCCGCGTCGTGGCTTCGGGAACGGCAGCCGTCATGGACGTCAAACAGGTAGGCTCTGCGCGGGGTTCAGTCGGCGACACGCCGGAGATAACCGTCCGGCGCGACGGTCAGCAGCAGTTTTCCTTCCAGCTCGCGGTCCACCTCAAATCGCTTTGTGGTTTGCAGGAACGCGTGCACCGCGGTCTTGGCATTGTCGCCACGGGACCAGGGACGCCCCGCAACGAGCGCCGGGTCCATGTCCTCCACCACGGTGTCAAACACCACCAGGTAGCTGCCCCGGGTCACCAGGGGGGCATAGGCCTCCAGTTCCTGCAGCACGTGCGCATGGGAATGGTTGGAGTCGAGCACCACCAGGACGGTGCGGGCTCCGGCGGCCAGCCTCCGGACCTCGTTCACCACGTCGGATGCCACCGAGGATCCCTCCACCAAGGTGATCCGCCGGGCCATCGGATGCGTCTCGATCGCGACCCGATTGTGGGGCCGGATCTCGATGTCCACTCCGATCACCCGGCCCGGCCCGCCGATCAATTCCAGCAGCGACGCGTAGTACACCAGCGAGCCACCGTGCGCGATCCCGGTCTCGATCACCACATCCGGTCGGACCTCCCACAGGATTTCCTGCATCGCGATCATGTCCTGCGGGTATTGAATGATCGGCCGGCCCATCCAGCGGAAATTGTAGGAGTAACGGTACTCGCAACTGCGGTCGAACCACTGGCGGGACAACTGCCGAAGCGTGCCGTCTGCGGCCATGCGGGCAATCAACTCGGGATTCTTGGGATCGTGCGCGTTCATCAGGCGAGCGGAAGCGGTCGGGTCCGGATGATCCTCGCCGGCTGGCCGTAGGCAACGACGTTGTCCGGCAGGTCCCGGGTCACCACCGCCCCGGCACCCACCACAGTGCCGGCGCCGATTCGAACCCGCGGCAGCACCACGGCTCCCGCCCCAAGGAACGTCAGGGCACCCACCACCACCAGTCCGCAGAGGGTTGCCCCTGGGGCGATATGTACCCCGTCGCCAATACGGCATTCATGATCCACCCCGGCCCGGGTGTTCACAATCACGCCCTCGCCCAGAGCCGCACCGGGCCCCACCACGGCGCCCGCCAGCACCTGGGAGCCGGCGCCCACTTGCGCAGTCGCCGCAACGATCGCCCGCGGATGGATTGCCGTCACCAACCGGCACCCGACGTCCCGGAGCCACTGCTGGTTCCCCAGGCGGTCGCCACCGCGATCCCCACCGATGGCCACCAGCGCCGCAGGCGGAGTTGGACGTGCGCGCAACCAGTCCCGGAAGGCCCCCTCGACCCGGAAGACCGGGACGCCAGGCAGGAGGGATGGCACCCCCGGGTCGCGATCCATCAGCGCCTCAATGACAAACCCGAGTTCCGGCAGAAAATCTGCGAGCACTCGTGCTTGTCCGGTGGCACCCCAAAGGACGATCGGTTCCGGTACGGGCATTCCTTTCGGGAGCCTGAACCGATTGACGCTCAATGTCAGCGCCGGGCTTTCGCCTCCGTCTTACGCGCGGCGCCGGCGGACGAGCCAGCCGCCAATTCCCAGCAGTCCAGCAACCAGGGCGGTTTCGCGAGGCTCCGGGATTGCTGTCAACGCGACCGAAAACTCGGAGAGCACAAAGTTGCCATTCTGCGGCTGGCGTCCCGGACCGTCGGTCGGAAGTGTCGGATCTGCCAGAACCTCCAATCGGAACCCGGTGATGCCCACCAGGCTGGTCGAGGTCCGGACCGTGTAGGTGTCCGTCGCCGGGAGGTCTCCGGACGCCAAAACAGAGCCATCGCCCTGCGCGGTTAGCGTCGTCCCATTCATGGAACCCACGGAAACGACATTCAGGATGGTCCAATTGGCCGTCACATCGCCTCCGGAAGATAGGCCGTCCGCGAACGATGCCCTGGAATCCGTGGTTGCCGAAAGCCGAAAGCTTCCAAGCAAGTGGTACGGATTCCAATTGTTAAACTCCAACGTGAAGTCCAGGTAGCTCCCACCCGGAGCCCCAACATCCAGCCCGGTCTCGAAAACCGCCGTCTGGGGTGACGTCGTCCCAAACTGCTCGTCACCATCGTAGATCGCCCACCCCAGGCCATCGCCCGACGTTCCGTTGATCGCAGTGGCGACCGAGAAATTGTCGAAATAGGTCTGGGAAAAGGTCGCCGTTGCGTTCTGAAGATCCACGGTCGCTCCGGACAGGGAAAGACCCGCCAGGAGGGAAATGGTACCAAGTGCCGGAGCGGTAAATGAACGGGTGGTGGGTCGCATCGTTTTGGACAGATTGGTTTTCATGATTTTTGGGAGGAAGCAAACGGACTGTTCACGCGTGTTACCACATCGGCCTGATTCGGCAATAGAAATCGGTCAAAAAACGCTTTCAACTGCTGCCGACCACCGCCGCCAGCCCGGGTCGAAGACATCCTCCAGCACGACGTACGTTCTCCAAGGCTTCCGCCGCCGCCCACCCGCTGCTCCGGGGACGCCTGGTCCAATCCGGGGGGGGCCATGCCGGCCGGCCCACCGGCGGACTCCTTGCCTCGGGGTTTGGACAAAATCTGGCCGAAATTTCGGACATCCCCCGCGACGTTGAGCGTCAGCGCCCCGCCAGGCACCAGCACACCGCCATTTTGGACGGTCAACGACTCGAAGGGCAACGAATCGGGTCGCTCCGAATCTCCCCAGTGAACGGTCCCTTCCGGCCCGATGGTCAGCGACTCCACACTTGCAATACAGCCGGAACCCAGAAGGCAAGTAGGCCGCGCGGTCGCGGAATCCGCGGGGCAAACGCAGAGTTCGTCACTTCATCCGTCCACAGCGGTGAGCCTCCGCAGCCGGCGCAAGCTTGTGCAGTTTTTGTGGTGGAGCCGCCAAGATCCGTGTGGCCGGAGATGCGGCACCGGTGCACGTTGCCGTCGTCGCTTTATGCCCGACGGATCGTGAATCACAAGAGCGCTGCGGAAGGGAGATCTCCACGGTCCCGACCGTGGATTCCGTCCCCGCTCCCGGCGGTGTCACCCCGCGAACTCCCGCACCACGACGCGCCCAACAACGTACGCCCGCCCCATGAAAAAGAGCCCGATCCTTCCAGCCGCCCTTCTGGGCATCCTCCTGTTCGCCATCGCACCAGCCCACGCCGTCGCCGTCTATGGAGAACTCCACGCCAGATGGGCTGTCGCGGATAACCCTGAGCCCCCGCCAGCCGAGTTCGGGGACCCATTTTTCTCGTGGTCCTTGGAGGGATCGTTCCTTCTGCCGGACGGAGCCTCCGCAACGGCTTCCACCCCCCCGGGAACATTCGTCTACGCCGTCACCGATGTTACCGGGCGGCTGTACACGGACCAGTTTCCCCTGAATGAAACGAATCCGCAATTAGCCATTCAGCAGGGATCCGTTGTCGCGATTGCTGAGGGCGGTGGGTCCGATCGCCTGATCGTCGAATTCGACGTGGATCCCGCCCAGATTGATTTGAGCAGCGTGGGAGCGCAGGAATTCCTGAAGGATGCGGCTGCCCCGATTGAACTCGCCGAATTGGAACGTTTCAGCGTCCGAAAGGTCTGGGTAGGCCCCTTCTTCGACGACCCTGCAGACGCCGGCAACCGGGACAAGGTTGCAGCGCTGCTGGTGTTGGTTTCGTCACCCGAGTACATCCTTTCGCATCCGGGGACCCGGATCGAACTTTGGTTTGGCGCGGGCTCACAAGCGGTCGAGACGGAGATGGATGGAGGGGGCTCCCTGCTGACCCGGGCGGATGCCCGTCTGGACCCCTCCTTTGGAATCGCAGGAGTCGCCGCTGGAACCAGCGATCTGGGGGGGCACCGCATTGGCTACTCCAGTGCGGCCGTTCAGGCGGACCACAAGGTCCTATGGGTCGGAGCGGTTGGGGGATTGGAGCGGCGGAACCCGGATGGAACCGTGGATGCCGAATTCACCCGTCCGTCAGGAATTCCCGCGTTCAGATCCATTGGAGGGTCCCACATGGCATTGCTTCCGGACGGAAAGTCTCTCGTCAGTGCGGAGGTCGTTCGCAGTGACGCCCCAAGCTTCTCCAAAGTGGCATTTGAAGGGTTGGCGCGGCTCCATCCCGACGGCACTCTGGACACGGAATTCGATTTGGAGCTGGGTAACTATCAGACGATTCGATCCCTTGGCCTGACGGCCATTGCCGTGCAGACCGACGGGAAGATTCTCATTGCGGGCAACTTTGACCATGTGTCGCACACACCGCGGAACGGGGTCGCCCGAATCCATCCCGATGGAAGCCTGGATCACAGTTTCAATGCGGGGTTCGGCCCGGTGCTGTCCTATGGGATCGAGGACAAGGCGACCATTCACAGGCTGTTGGTTCAAGAGGATGGGCGAATCCTGGTCGGTGGATACTTCGACAATTTCAACGGGGCCCCCCGCAGCGGCATCGCCCGTTTGAACGCGGATGGGTCCCTGGACACGGGATTTGATCCCCAGACGGCCGGCATCGCCGATAAGGTCTCCTCCATGCTTGTGCAGGCTGATGGAAGGATACTGGTCTGCGGGCGCCGTTGGATCTACGACCACCAGGATCCGAAGCCTCCGGGTGGGGCCGCAGAATTCACACTGATCCGGCTGCTCCCCAATGGCCATCCCGATCTGGAATTCACATCTTCCGTCAGAGATCAGGAAGGATTCGAGCAGTACAGCTCCGTCGTGGCGGCACAAGCGGATGGGAACCTCCTGGTCTCCGCTGTCTTCCAAGTCCGCGGCCGTCGGGTCAACCGAATCCTGCGGTTGTTTCCAGACGGCACCGTGGACCCGAGTTTTGACTCGGGAACCGGGAGTCACACAAATCCCATCCTCCAGGCGGACGGCAGGATCATCGCTTCCAGCGCGTTTCCCTCGGGACCATACAACTGGCTCACCGGTGGGGCCGCAAGGCTGCTCAACGATCCGGCCACCCAGAATCTCGTGATACCCAACACGACGCGGGTGGACTGGCTGCGGGGAGGTACCGCTCCGGAAACCACGCAGGTCTGGTTTGAGCTCTCCACCGACAGTGGATCCAATTGGACCCATCTCGGACCCGGGATCCGGTGCCCCGGAGGCTGGGCCCTGGAGGAGGCCACATTGCCCACCTCCGGGACGCTTCGAGCCCGAGCGCGCATTGGATCAAGCGACTGGGGACTGGTCGAGCAGACGCTGGATTTCAGTCTTCCGGTGGTCCCCTCCGATTTCAACGTGGCCGTCGCCAGTGGCATCATCCTCGTCACGGATAACACAGGATCAGGCGGTTCGTTGACGGTCCGGGAACCTGCTCCGGGACATATTGAGTTCACCGCGCCGGGACGAATGTTTCACACCGCCTCCGTGGATCCGGTCCTCGGATCGTCGGGGAGCTTTCCGCTGGCGGGGATTTCGCAGATCATCATCCGCTGCGGTCCGGGAGAGGACACGATCGCCGTGGAAGCCTTCGCCGCCATCCTGCCCGACCTTGTGATTCAGAGCGGAACCGGCGCCGATACCCTCACCCTCCGTGCCGGTTCCACGGTGACGTTGGTGGATCCCGACGGGTTCACGCTTCATGAGGCTCTGATCTCGGGTGGACTGACCATTGAAACACAGGGTCCCGTGATTCAGGCAGGACCCCTGGCCGGAGGGATGTATCTGCGCAAGCTGGGGATCGGCGCTCTGACGCTGTCCGAAGCCAATACCCACCAGGGCGAAACGAGCGTTTCCGGCGGCGTCCTGGCGCTCGTCCACCCCTCGCACAACCCGCTCCAAGCCTCTGCGCGGCTGACGATTCAACACGGGGCCGTGCTGGACGTCACCGGGCTGTCCGACGGACGGCTTGTCCTCTCCCCCGGGCAGGAGTTGCAGGGGCATGGGATGGTTGCCGGGGCGTTGGAGGTTCCGGCGGGATCCAAGCTGTCCGCCGGAGCCGTTCCCGGCACATTGGATTTGGGCGACCTGGCCCTTCAGGAGGGCGCGGTGCTAGCCATCCAGTTGCAACCCCATGGGGGGGGCACCGATCACGATCAACTCAGGGTCAGCGGCACTGTGAGCCTGGGCGGTGCAACGCTTGCGCTGTCCACTCCCTGGTTTCAGGACCTCGAGAGGACCTTTGTGATCATCCGCAATGACGGAGACGGCGACGTCTTGGGCTCCTTTGACGGGCTGCCGGAAGGTTCGCGGCTTAAGGCCCCGGGCACGGAAAGCGAGCATCTGACGATCAGTTACCGGGGCGGAGATGGCAACGATGTGACGCTCACCTCAACGGTGCAGGCCGGTGATGTGAATACCGGTTTTCGCACGGGGGACTTGCTTAGTAGCGGAATGGCCGAGGTCTATAGCGCCATCGGTCTCGGTGATGGATCGGTCCTCATCGGTGGCTTGGTTGTTTTGCAGTGGTATGATGTTGATGGTGATTACAACACGTACGACTACTACCTGGATACGATCACACTTGATTCCAGTGGACAGCGCTTTGATTTTCACGGAACAGGCGGCGTCGGGGGCCGCATCCTCGCTTTCGAGGCCGATGGCGGATTGATATCGGCCTTCGGTGGCGGATGGGGATTTCAGCCGCCGGACCCGAATTCCTTCGTTGACTCCGGAATCATCCGGTTGGTCCGCCACCCCCTCGGATTTTGGACTGAAGACGCCAATTTTGTGACGTCAACGGCCATCCACGGGGTCGCTGCGCCGATCCTGGGCATGGTCCTTCAGCGGGACGGACGCATTCTCGTCGCCGGGGATGGCGCCGAGACGCCGAAC
The DNA here is from genome assembly GCA_019634635.1 of Verrucomicrobiia bacterium. Classification (NCBI taxonomy): domain Bacteria; kingdom Pseudomonadati; phylum Verrucomicrobiota; class Verrucomicrobiia; species Verrucomicrobiia bacterium. Next base: position 12,560 of record JAHCBB010000019.1, on the reverse strand, counting down.
GGCCGGACGGCCGGCATCGCCCGGCTCAAGGCGGACGGCAGCCTGGACGCAACTTTTCTACCCGGGACCGGAGCCAACGGGACGATCTTCTGCATGGGCCTTCAGGACGACGGCAAGATCATCATTGGCGGCCTCTTTGACTCCTTCGACGGGATCCCTCGGAACCAGATCGCCCGCCTGCACCCCGATGGAACGTTGGACGCCGCGTTTGTGCCGGCCCCCGGACTCGACGGCGGCATCCACGCCCTCGCGATCCAGGCCGACGGGAAAATCGTGGCGGCCGGCTCCACCACCGAAGAAGGCGGCACTCGTTACAGGTTGGTCCGATTCCATGCCGATGGATCCCTCGATGCCGGATTTGCTCCGGGTTTGGGGAGTGACGTCATGACCAGCAGCCTTGTGCTGCAGGTGGATGGAGGGATTCTTGCGACAACCATCCGGAAGGACGCGGATGGCACCTCCCGGGGATCCACGGTCCTTCGCCTGCTGCCGGACGGTGCCATGGATTCCACCTTCGCCCCGGCAACGAGTCCGGGCGACGTCCGGAATGCCGTGCTTGAAGTCAGTGGCCAGATCATCATCACGGGGGATTTTGAGCAGGTGAACGGTGTCTCACAGTATCGCATTTCCCGCCTGATCAACGACCCCGGGACCCACTCCATGGCCATCCCAAGTGCGACACGGGTGGAATGGCACCGCCAGGGAACGCGTCCGGAGGCCGCGTATGCGTGGTTTGAGCACTCGGCGGATGAGGGGACGACTTGGACGCTTCTGGGGCCCGGTCACCGAATCCCCGGGGGTTGGGCCTTGACGGGGGTGACGCTGCCGGCAACGGGAAGCATCCGCGCGCGTGCGCGGGTCCTCACCACCGGCCTGAATGCCACCACCTCGGTGCTCGATGAGGCCGTGGTTGCCATCCCGCAGTTGCCACCCACCGCGGCCCGACTGGCGCATTTCCGCAGTGCCGCGACGGCGTCCGGTGAGGTGCAATTGACCTGGGAGACCCTCGTGGAGGTGGACACGCTCGGTTTCCACGTGGAGCGGGGCACCCCTTCGGGCGCCTGGGAGCGGTTGACCTCGCAGCTGATCCCGGCGTTGGGCTCCAGCGAACGCTCGCAGGTCTATGGGTTCACGGACAAGGCGCCCGGCACCGGTGCCGGCACCCGCTACCGTCTCGTGGAGGTCGAGCGGAAGGGGGATGAAATCGAACTCGCCGTCACCCACGTCCCCGCCGTCGCAACGGCGCTCCTGCCACCCGGCGAATCCCGCCTCTCCATCGTCCTGCGCGGAGCCCGACATGGGGATGCACTCGTGGAATCCGCGCCGTCCATTGAGGGGCCCTGGACCCCGACGGGTTCGGTCACGCTGGACGAGTTGGGCGCGGCCGTGCTCGCCGTCGAGCTTCCGACATCCGAATCCGTCCGGTTCTACCGGTTGGTCACCGAGTAAACCTCGAACCTCGCTTCGCGATTTGCCGGATTCCCAGAGGCGGCAGCAAAAAACGGCCGTCCCGGTGACGGGACGGCCGAAGACTGGTTGCGGGGCCAGGATTTGAACCTGGGACCTTCAGGTTATGAGCCTGACGAGCTACCGGGCTGCTCCACCCCGCGGTCGCGAGAGGGGGAGCCTACGGGGACCTGCCGGCGGCGCAAGATTTCGTTGGAATTTCTTTAGGGGGCGCCGATGCACCCGGTTCGGCATCCCCTCCGATGGCATCCGCAAGCTCCGTCGCGGTCCAATTGCGGCTTCGGGCTTCCAAAAAGTCCGCCGTCCGGCCGTGTTCCCAAACGCCAAGGGCCAGCGTGCGCCTCAGGTCTGATTGGAGACGGGGCTGCGCCAGCAGGCCCGTCAGAAAACCCGCCAGCACATCCCCGGAACCGCCCTGCGCCAGCCCCGGGTTCCCGGTGGAATTCACCAGCAACCGGCCCTGCGCCCCGCCCACGAGGGTTTGATGGCCCTTGAGGACCACCCAAACAGGTCCCCGCCCGGCAAACGCCCTCAGTGCCGCGGGACGGTCGGCCTGCACCGTCGCCACGGAAGTCCCCAGCAGTCGCGCCATTTCCCCAGGGTGGGGGGTGATCACCCGGGGGCCGGCACCGGGAACCTCGGGCCCCGCGTCGGACAGCCAGTCCAGGGCACTGGCATCCGCGACCACGACCCCGGGGAACTCACGCCACAACCGGAGGACTTCAGCATGGACATCCACCGCCGGGGGCTTCGCCGCCAGCCCGGGTCCGACGAGCACGGCCGTGGCCTCGGCGAGGATCGGATGCCGGGGCATGAAAGGATGGACCATGGCGACGGGCACAGCGGCCGAAACCGCGCCATGCACCGCCTCGGGTACCAGCGCTGACAGCAGGCCCGGACGCGCCCGCGACGCCCCCCAAAGGGCCAGAACGGCAGCGCCCGAGTACCCCACCGACCCGGCAAGAACGACCACCCTCCCAAAGAGTCCCTTGTTCGCAGATACCGGCCGGTCCGGCGGCCAGTCCCGAAAATCCTCCGGCAACACCCAGTCCCGATCGTCCGAGCCCGAAGGTTCCCCGGTCAGTCCCACATCACGGAGCACCTCCAGCGCTCCGACCACCTCCCATGCGGACGGCGCCAGCAAGCCGCGCTTTGGAGCCCCAATGGTAAGGGTTCGCGAGGCCCGGAGGACCGCCCCCCAGTCGCGCCCCGTGTCGGCATCGAGGCCCGACGGGACGTCCACCGCCACGATGCGGGCACCGGACCCATTGATCGCATGAAGGCAGCGCTGCCATCCGGGGTCGAGCGGACGGTTGAGTCCGATGCCGAACAACCCGTCCAGGATCCATTGCGGGCGTCTAGCGAGCGCCGCTTGCAGGGCGGGCCACCCCGCAGCGGGATCCGCAAGCGGCAGCACCTCGGTGGACTCCACGGGCAGGTGCGCCGCAGCCGCGTTTGCGTCGGCCCCGTTGTTGCCGCGACCGGCGAGTACGAGGACGCGATCCCCGGGGCGGCGCAGTCCGCGAAGCCGCGCGACCACCCGCTCGCCGACCCGCCGGATCACGGCGTCCGGCGCCACACCGGCCGCCCAGGTGGCCTGTTCCCAGGCGCGCATCTCGGCCACGGAGAGAATCGGGACGCTCATGAGATCACGGCGGGACCGGACCGGCTCAGTTCACTGCGAGCTCCTGGCGGATGCCAAACTTCTCGACGCGCTTGCGCAGGGTGGCCCGGGTGATGCCCAGCAGGCGGGCCGCCTGCACCTGATTGCCCCGGGTTTCCTTCAGCGCCTCGATGATCAACACCCGTTCCACCGCCGGGATCACCTTCAACCGGGTGTCGGCCCGGGCATGTCGAAACAGGGATGCGGCCAGTGCGGGCAGATCGTCCACGGTCGGATTCCCCACGGCGGGCGGGGCCGCCGCCGATGGCGACGCCGGCCTGGCGGCGCGATCCGCCGCCAGGTCCGCCGAGCGGGGAACGATTTCCGGGGGCAGGTCGCCCGGCAGCAGGACGGGTCCCTTGGCCACCACGAGGGCGCGCCGGAGGGCGTTCTCCAGTTCCCGGACATTGCCCGGCCAGGAATAGGCCTCCAAGGCCTCCAGGGTGCCAGGACCGATGGATACGGGTTTCCCCTCGCGCCCGGCCAGTTGCCGGAGGAAGTAATCCACCAGCAGACGGATATCCTCGCGACGCTCCCGCAATGGGGGCATCTGGATGCGCACGACATTGAGCCGGTAGAACAAGTCCTCTCGGAACTCCTTGCGGGCCACCGCCTCCTCAAGGGGTCGGTTGGTGGCGGCGATGACGCGGACATCCACGTGGACCGTCTGGTTGCCGCCCACGCGATCAAATGTGCCATTCTGGAGGACACGCAGGATCTTGGTCTGCGTGGCCTGGGACATGTCGCCGATTTCGTCGAGGAAGATCGTTCCACCGTGGCATTGTTCGAACTTGCCGATGCGCTGCGCGGTGGCACCGGTGAAGGCCCCCTTCTCGTGTCCGAACAGTTCCGACTCCAGCAGGGTTTCGGCGATTGCCGCGCAGTTTACGGCCACGAACGGCCGGTCGGACCGCCGGCCGTACTGATAGATCGCCCGGGCCACCAACTCCTTTCCGGTGCCGCTTTCCCCGGTGATCAGGGCCGTGGCGTCGGTGGCCGCCACCTGGCCGACGAGCTTGAAGATGCTCTGCATCACCTCGCTGCGCCCGATCACCCCCAGCTCGTAGTCCTCGGCCTCCAGCATCGGCTGGGCGGCCGGCACCTGGCGCGATTCCCGTGCCGCCTTGAGGGCTCGGGCCACCAGTTCCTTCAGCCGGGGCACATCAAACGGCTTCAGCAGATAATCGTAGGCACCCAGCTTCATGGCCTCGATGGCCGTCTGCGTCGTGCCGTAGGCCGTCATCAGCAGCACCGGCATCTTGGGATCGAGCTGGCGGATGCGGCGAAGCGTCTCCAACCCGTTCATGCCCGTCATGCGAATGTCGCTGATCACCAGATCGGGCTTTACCCGCTCGATCATCCGCACGCCCTCCTCGCCGCTCGACGCGGTGAACAACTGCAGATCCGGTGCATCGAAGATGCGCCGGAAGCTGTATTGAACGTCCGCTTCGTCATCAATCAGGAGGAGCTTGTCCATCGTGCGGTCCGACCGTAGCGGGAGTGCGCGTCCAGCCAAGAGCGCGAAATGCCGTCGGGCGCCACCCGCCCACCGCCGCCGACCGGTTCGGAGTCGGGTGAATGATCACCGCCCCCGCTGGCGGGCCGGGCGGGGTCGCCAGGCCCCAACCCGGACGGTTTCGCGCCGGAGCCGGTTCACCGCCAGGACCACGGCGTCCGGCGCACGCAATCCGGCCGGTCGCTCACCACGGCTGCGGACCATCCGACGCCCAGCTCGATCGAAGTCACCCACCACGGTCGTCCACTTACCGGATCCCCGGGCCACTTGACCGCAGCGGCGACCGCATCGGGCGCAACCGGCACGGAGAAGCTCTCCAACGGCAGGTGGAGTCCCAGTCCGACCGCCTTCACAAAAGCCTCCTTCCGGACCCAGCATTCGAAGAAGCGCGGCGCACGCTGGAGCGGATCGCACGCCAGAAGCTGGTGCTGCTCGTCCGATGCGAACCGCCCGATCACCGCGGCGAGGTCTTCATCGAAGGGCCGGTGCTCTTCCAGATCCACTCCCACCTTTCCCCCGAAGCATGTCGCCAGGAGCGCCCGGGCACCGGACCCGGAGTCGTTGAATTCAAAGTCCTCCGGCGCCCCCGCCACTGCCGGTTTGCCGTGGGCTCCCAGGCGGAACTCGAGGTCGCGCGCAGCCAGCCCAAGACGCGCAGCCAGGCAAAGCCGGCGAAACGCCCGGCGCCGGAGAAAGCGCACACGATCCCGTTCGAAATGGAACCGGCCGCACCTCGCCAGCTCTTCGGGAGACAGCAAAGCCGCCAGCCGGACATCCGGCAGCTGGGGCGCGGAAAGGTCGGCATCCCAGACCTCGATCATCGCCCCGGCGTGCGTGCCGACCCGCGCGGCAACTTCAGGCGGCGTCGCCACCCCGCCAGTTGCCGGGCCACTTCGCGAGCACCCGGCGACCCGGTCGCAGTGCGGCGCGACATCGCCCGCTTCAAGTCGAGGACCCCGGGGGCATCGGGGCCAAACCGTTCCGAGACCGACTGGAGCTCCGCCACTGTCAACCGGTCCAGGGGCCGGCCCAACCGCTCTGCAAGGGCCACGACGGCGCCCACCACATGATGGGCGTCACGAAACGGCATGCCGCGCAGCACGAGGTAATCGGCAAGGTCGGTGGCCAGGAGCTGCGGATCCGAGGCCGCGGCCCGGCAGGCGTCGGCCCGAACCTCCGTGGATGCCAGCATCGCCCCCATCAGCCGGACACACGACCGGACCGTGTCCGCGGAATCGAACAACCGCTCCTTGTCCTCCTGCAGGTCCCGGTTGTAGGTCATGGGCAGCCCCTTCAGCAGGGTCAGCAGCGACATGAGATTTCCAACGACCCGGCCGGTCTTCCCGCGGGTCAGCTCGGCGATATCCGGGTTCTTCTTCTGCGGCATCAGCGACGAGCCCGTGGTGTATGCGTCGCCAATCCTGATGAACGCAAACTCCGAGGTCGCCCAGAGGATCACATCTTCGGCGAGGCGGCTGAGGTGAACCGCCAGCAATGCCGCTGCGGCACAAAATTCCACCGCAAAATCCCGGTCGCTCACCGCGTCCATGGAATTGCGGGCCACGCAGGGGCGGCCGGTGCACGGGTCGGTGAATCCAAGTTCGGCGGCCACGAATTCGCGGTCCAACGGCAGGGTGCTGCCAGCCAGTGCTCCGGATCCCAGCGGGCACACATTCACCCGCTTGAGGGCGTCGGCGAGCCGTTCGTCGTCCCGCGACAACATCTCGACGTAGGCCAGGCAATGGTGGGCAAAGGAGACCGGCTGGGCGCGCTGGAGATGGGTGTACCCCGGGATCCACACCGGGGCATGCGCCGAGGCGAGGGTCACCAGCGTCCGCTGCAACCCTCCAATATCGCCGCGCAGTGCGGAGATTTCGTCCCGCAGCCACAACCGCATGTCGAGCGCCACCTGATCGTTGCGGGAACGCCCGGTGTGCAGCTTTGCCCCGGCAGGCACCCGACGGGTCAGGGCGGCCTCCAGGTTCATATGCACATCCTCCAGCCCGGGATCCCATCGGAATGTCCCCGCTTCGATCTCGGCCGCGACGGTCTGGAAGCCCGACCGGATCGCCTCCAGTTCGTCCTGCGTCAGGATCCCGATCCGGACCAGCATCGCCGCATGGGCCAGCGAGCCCCGGATGTCCTGCCGCCACAGCCGCCAATCAAAATGGATGGACTCCGAGAAGGCAGCCACCTCCGCAGCCGGCCCGGCGGAAAAGCGTCCCGACCTCGACACCACGGGTGAGGATCCCTTCGAACGACTCGAATGACTCATGCCTTGCAAAAACGCAGGCACACCTTGCGTCGCGCCCCCCCCCAAGTCACGCCGGGAAGCAAGCCCTGGCTCCAGGGCATGCAAAACCGCAAAATCACCGATCCCACGGGCGTCCGGGCCTTGAGTTTGTCGTTCAAGAGGGCCTAGATGCAGGGGTGTCCGTCCGTTGGGTTCGTTGTCTGACCGCCGTCGCTCTGTCCGCCGGACTCCTCCAGTCTTGCGGAGCCGATGCCGTCCCGATCGGGCACTGGGCCTATCAGGTGCCCCGGGCCACCTGCCCACCGGACCTCGTGAACGCCACGCCCTGCCAGGATTCGTTGGATCGGTTCCTGATGGCGCGCCTGGAGGCGGAGGGATTGCGTCCCGCGCCCGAGGCGGATCGGGCCACCCTGTGCCGTCGCTTGTACGTGGTCCTGACCGGATTGCCCCCGGACCCTGGGGCCCTGGAGGCCTTCGAGGAGGACGATTCCCCGGACCCCGTGGCCACCCTGACGGACCGCCTGCTGGCCTCACCACGTTTCGGCGAGCGGTGGGGCCGCCACTGGCTGGATGTCGTGCGGTATGCCGATTCCGTGACGCTGCGCGGATTTCCATTCCGGCAGGCGTGGCGCTACCGGGACTACGTCATCGCCAGTTGGAATGCCGACCGCCCCTTCGACGCCTTTGTCCGCGAACAGGTGGCGGGGGACCTCTATCCCGCGGAAACGCTTGAGGACCGGCGGCGCGGCCGGGTCGCGACCACCTTTTGGATGCTTGGCGACACCAACCTGGAGGAGCAGGACAAGCGACAGTTGGAGCTGGACGTCCTCGACGAGCAACTCGATGTGCTCAGCAAGGCGTTCCTGGCGCAGACGATCACCTGTGCCCGCTGCCACGATCACAAGTTCGATCCCGTACCGGCCCGGGATTATCACGCGCTGGCGGGAATCCTTTCCGGCATGCGCCCGCTGGTCCACGCCAACGTGTCCGAGTGGACCGAACAACCGTTGCCCGGAACTCCGGCCGAGGAGGAGGCGTGGGCGGCGGCCGCACAGGAGGTGAAGCGGCTGGAAGCTGCGCTCAAGGATGCCCGGTCTCGCGGCGGTGCTCCGGGCCCTTCCGCCAACGATTTGCCGGAAGATCCGGACCCTCACGAACCGTCCGTATCCGACCTGGAAACCGCATTGGCCCTCGCCCGGGCCGGAGCCCGGCGGCCCCTGGCGATGACCCCGGCGGACATCGGGGCAACCAACCTGCCGGTCCTGCGCCGGGGGAACTGGCGTCAGCCCGTCGAAGCCGTCCCCCGTGGGGTGTGGACCGCGGCCTTCGAAACCCCTTTCCCGGAATGTGACCCGTCGGACAGCGGCCGGCGATCACTCGCGGCATGGCTGGTGGATCCGGAGAACCCGCTCACCGCCCGCGTCTGGGTGAATCGGATCTGGCACTGGGTTTTCGGGAAGGGCCTGGTGCCCTCGGTGGACAATTTCGGCACCACCGGAGACCACCCGAGCCATCCCGAACTTCTCGACACCCTGGCCGTGGAATTCATGTCCGACGGCTGGTCCAGCAAGCGACTGATCCGTCGGTTGGTCACCTCCCACGCGTTTCGACGCTCGGGGGATCCGGCAGATCCGGCGGTGGCGGCCTCGCTCCGGGCAGACCCTGGGAACCGCTGGCTGGGGCGCTGGCAGGTGCGGCGGGTTGAGGCGGAAGTTTTGCGGGATTCGATGCTGGCGGTCGCCGGCAAGCTCGACCTGGCGGGTCCGCCCGGATCCTCCTTCCCGGAAGGCCTTGCGGCGGATTATGGATACGTCGCCACGGAGGCCTGGCGCAGTGTTTATCTGCCCATGTTTCGAAACGCGCTGCCGGAATCGCTTACCGCATTCGATCTCGCGGATCCCGGCCGGGTGACCGGGGCCCGGGAGCGCGCGATCGTCGCGCCCCAGGCGCTCTTCCTGCTCAACCACCCTTTCGTCCTGGAACAGGCCGCCGCCGCCGCGGAGCACGTTCGGGAGGCGGCGGATCCCGTTGGACGGTTGTGGCGCGCCCTGCTGGGGCGACCGCCCAGCCCGGGGGAACGCGACACGGCGTCGGCGTTCCTCCATCGGGAGGACCTGCCACCGGAAATGGCGCTGGCCGAACTGGCCCATGCCTTGATGGGATCCGTGGACTTCCGGAACCTCCACTAGAGCTGCATGCGCCCGATACCGCTCATTCCCCGCCGGACTGCACTGCGTCAACTGGCCTGCGGCTTTGGCGGCCTGGCGCTGGCCGCGATCACGGGGCTCGCCCGCGGCGCATCCGGAGCGCAACCCCTGCCCGGGCTGCGTCCGCGCGCGAAACGGGTGATCTTCCTGTTCATGCAGGGTGGGCCCAGCCAGGTGGACACCTACGATTACAAGCCCCTGTTGGACCGCCATGACGGCGAGCAGATGCCCTTTGACGACGCCCGTGTGTTCGCCAACACCGGGATGGCGGGGTCCAGTCAGCGGGTGATGCGGTCGCCCTGGAAGTTCTCACGGCATGGCGACAGCGGCCGTTGGGTGAGCGAGCTCTTTCCGCAGACCGCACGCTGGGTGGACCGGCTTTGCTTCCTGCACGGCATGCAGACCGAGGGCGTGGCCCACGGCCCGGCCACGCTGTTCCTCCATTGCGGCTCCACCAACTTCATCCGGCCCAGCGTCGGTGCCTGGGTCAGCTACGGCCTTGGAACCGCCAATGCCAACGTCCCTGCATTTGTCACGCTCTCCCCCAGTCTGGGCAACGGGGGGGCGCGCAATTGGGGAGCCGCATTCCTGCCGCCCCTCCACCAGGGCACCCCCTTCGGCGTCGCCGGCCGCTCCGCCCGCGATATGGCCCTGCGCTCGCTCCCCGGGACCGGCACGGATCCGGCGGGCCGCCGCCGGCAGTTCGAGCTCCTGCAACGTCTCAACCGGGAACAGGCGCTTCATGCCGCCGAATCCGACGCCGCCGAGGCCGTGATCCAGGCCTATGAACTGGCCTGGCGCCTGCAGTCCACGGCGCCGGCACTGCTGAATCTGGACGACGAATCCGAAGCCACCCGCGGGCTCTATGGCATCGGAGACGACGCCACCGACGAGTTTGGACGCCAATGTCTCGTGGCCCGGCGGCTCTGCGAATCGGGGGTCCGCTTCATCCAGGTGACCTATGGCGACAACACCGCGAATCCGCGGTGGGACCAGCACTCGGATCTCCCGCGCCATGCCTTCCACGCCCGGGCCACCGACAAGCCCGTGGCGGGACTTCTCGCCGACCTCGATCGGCGGGGTCTCCTTGAGGACACCCTCGTGTGGTGGGGAGCGGAATTCGGCCGCACCCCCTATGCCGAGAAGAACGGGACGGGACGCGACCACAATCCGGGCGGCTTCACGACCTGGCTTGCCGGTGGCGGGGTCAGGCCCGGATTTTCCTGGGGCGCCACGGACGACTTCGGCCATCTCGCCGTCACGGGGAAGGTCCATATGCACGACCTGCACGCCACCCTCCTCCACCTGCTTGGCCTCGACCACGAGAAGCTCACCTTCCGCCACGATGGACGCGACTACCGGCTCACCGACGTTCACGGCGACGTGATCCGGGCCATTCTCACCTGAACAGCAGACCCGCCTCGCGGGGGAACTACAGGGTCAGTCCCGAATGCAACGCTTCCCGCCGCAGACGCGTCGCGGACGCGGCTACGGACGCGCGGGAGCGTGTCCCAGCATTCGGATTTGAAGCCATGCGGCCCTGCAGGGTACAGAAGCGGCCCTCCCCAGAAACCGCAGGTGAGAATTCCTTCGAACAATCCGAGCGACTCATGCCGCATTGAATCTCAGGGCCATGCCTTGTCGCCATCACCCGCGAGTCACGCCGGCAAGCCGTCCAGATCTCGGACAACTTTCAAAACGCCTCCCTCTCCATTCCCGGTCGGATAGCACTCCGGGCAGCCAAAGGCTCGCGATGGCTTCGCTCACGTCATCGGAACAGAATTCCAACACCTGATATAGCATCGAATGCAAGCCTTTTCGCGTTCCGCTTGAAGTTTAGTCCAGTTCTGTTTTTCTCCAGTCATTCACGCCAGCCCAACCCCAATTTATGTGAACCAGCCCCAGCCCCATCCCAAGTCCCAACTCCGGACTTCGCCGGGGACCTGCAACCAATGCCGGTGCAAGGGCATTTCGGAGGCTGTCCAAAGGAAACGATTCACCAACTCCCGTTTTGCGGAGGTTCGTTGGCTTGGGTGCCTGAACAAAGCCACCGCCCTGTTTGCCTTTGGTTGGCTTGGGCTGGCGGCCGAGGCAGCCCACGGGTTGGAGCAACGGCCCTCATTTTCCGAATTCCTCGGGGGCCGGATGCCCCCAGTGGCGCCGACCCTCTCCAGTTCGTGGTCGGCGGTGGTTGCCTTTCCCAATCTGACCTTCCTCAACCCGATCGGCATCCTGCCCGTGCCCGGCACCTCCAACCTGGCGGTGTACGAGCGGGAGGGGCGCGTCTACCAGATCGCAAGCGATCCCGACACCACGGTGAGGACCTTGGTGCTCGATCTGTCCAACCAATGCCAGGGCTGGGGCGACTCCGGCCTTCTGGGCATTGCCTACCACCCGGGCTTCGAGACCAATCGGCATCTTTTCGTCTATTACACCTTTGTGCCTCCGGGCACCGTGCAGGGCAGCGCCACCCGGCGCCCCACGGGTGCAACCCCGAATCGTGACCGACTGGAGCGCCATACCCTCGACGCAGAAGGCATCGCGGTCCCCGGCAGCGCGGTGATCCTCATAGATCAGGTCTCGGACACCGTCTGGCACAACGGCGGTGGGATGTTTTTCCACCCTCGGGATGGGTTCCTCTACCTGACGAATGGTGACGACAACATCTCCGCCCATAACCAGCGCATCCATCACAGCCTGCACTCGGGAGTGCTGCGCATTGACGTGGATCAGCGCGGCGGGACCATCAGTCACCCCATTCCCAGGCAACCGCTCCCGGCGGGCAGCGTGACGGCCAATTACTTCATCCCTAACGACAACCCATTCGTTGGCCAGCCCGGGGTGCTCGAGGAGTTTTTCGCGATCGGCCTGCGCAGCCCTCACCGGATGACCGTGGATCCCCCAACCGGGAGGATCTTCATCGGGGATGTGGGCGCGAGGGACCGGGACGAACTGAACATCATTGAGCCGGGCGATCCTCCGGGAGTCAACTTCCAGTGGGATCGCATCGAGGGTCTTCGAGGGGACCTCATCCCGCCCTATTTGGGGATCAATCGGCGGCCGGTCCTGGACTATCCCCAAAGCGATGGCGCGGCGATCATCGGCGGCTACGTGTACCGCGGGCAGGAATTCGCCGCGGAACTCGGCGGCCACTACATCTTTGGGGACTATGTTGCCAACGTCATCTGGGCACTGGATGAGTCGAGCACACCCGCGCGGAAGGTGTTTCTGTGCACCCTGCCTCAGAGCGGGGACCCCAACGCTGGAAATGAGTATACCGGCCTGTCGGGCTTCGGATTGGACCACAACAACGAGCTGTATCTGTGCCAGCTCAGCAGCACGGCGGGACGCATCTACAAACTGCGTCGCGGGGGCACCCCCGCCGCGGCCCTGCCGCCCCTGCTTTCCCTCACCGGTGCCTTCACCGACCTGGCCACGCTTACGCCGGCACCT
>JAHCBB010000018.1 GCA_019634635.1 Verrucomicrobiia bacterium | reverse complement strand
CTGTTCACCCGTTATCGTGAACGTTTTGATAGCTTTCTTTTGACGGCGTGGGGCAACCTCGTGGTTGAACCTCCAGGGTGGCCCGCAATTGAACGCATTGCCGTCTCCACTGCGTTTTGATTCGACCAGAGTCAAGCATAGCGGACCATAAAACAAGATGCCTTGCAGGACGCATTCTGCGCGATCCAAGTTTTAGCAGGTTTCATCCTATTGCTTGTTCCAGCATCCATTGCCCATGCTCCGGCGTTCCCCACTTGGGCTCCTTTTTTGCCGCGGGTGCAGGCGTTGCCTCGTCCTCCCATCGGCGGCCGTTGAGGTAGGTCGCCGGGTACGGGATAAATGCGCCGCCGTCTTTGGTCCATTGCGGGTCGTTTTCGAGTCGGTGCGCGATGTTTGCGATGATCCTCGCCAGTTCGCACGGTTTGATTTTCTTGAATGCCCTCCTGGCGGCAACCTTTGCGGTTTTCTTGGGGTACACTGCCCAGAATTCTTCAAACCCATCGTCCTCCACGACGTCAGGCGTCTCCGCAGGGTCAGCAGGAATCGAAATGGGGGTGGGGGGTCTTTTGTCTTGGAATGACTTATTCTGGAATACCTTATTCTGGAATACCTTTGTACCCCTTATTTCCGGGTGGGTGGGAACCCCTCCGTTTCCGCCACCTCTGGAGGGCAATGAGGGGTGCCCCTCATTTTCAGGCACCCCTCCGTTTCCGGTGGGTTCAGAGGTCCAGATGTCTGGATCTGCAACTGTGAAGACTGTTGTGCTCCCCTGGCGCCTCGTGCGATTTATCATCCGGCGAGCCTCCAGGACGCGTAGGGCGCGCCAGACTGTGTCTTTGTGCATCTGGCATACTTGTGAAATGGTTAAAACGCTTGCCAGGCATTTGTCGCGCCGCAGGATGTGGCAAAGCACGCGGAATTGGCCGGGATTTAGTCCCGCTTCATCCAGCCGAGAGTGAATGAATCCCACGTTGTTCATGGAAATAAAAAGGGCAGCACGGCACGGGGTTAGCGGTGCTTAGGCGTCGCACGGCGAAGGTGCTCCAAGACGTCCCCAGGAGAATAACGGATCAAGTGCCCCAGCCGGATGTGCGGCACGGCCCCCTCGGTCCTGCGGGTCACCAATGTTCTCCGGGAGATTCCCAAGAGTTCGGCCATGCACTCTTCGTCCAGCAATCGAAGGGCAGTTTCTTCTGATGTCGGGTTTGTTTTCATAAGCGTTGTGCGAACCCATTTAGCGGCTCGGCTGCAATCTACTGTGAAACTGTTGATATTAAATGCAAGCTCAGGCGCTGATATAATTTGAATTCTGTTACATTAATCAAGTTGCGGGCGGGCGCGTCGTCCGCAGAATCTGCCGGCGTGGCATTTTTGAATGTGAACGCAAGTGGCTTGTAGGCAGGCGGTAACGCGCCACACTCCCCGCCCGCATACCGACCCTGGCGGATGATTTGAATGCGCCGCCCGGGCCGGAGAATTTTCTTACCGAAAAGCGGGACTTTACCAGGGGGCCGACGGTTTTTTATGGGGCGCCCGTGAGGAAATGCCGGGTGAGTCCGCATCCTCATGCCTGCCCACCGGCCCAGCGCGGCACGCCTACTTTGGAGCCTCAGGGGGGGCGGCTGAAAACGGCCGGATGTCGAACCAGGCCTCGCCGTCTGCTTGACTCACAAGTGCTTTGTAGTGCCGGTGGACCATGTTGGGGGAGTTCCCTGCCTCCGCGGCAACCCGGGCGGCGTCGGCACAAACCGCTAGGCGGTAGCTGATCGCCGAATGGCGTAGCGCGTTGTGCCGCCACTTGACCCCAACCTTGGCGGCGGTCCGCGCGAACCGGTGATTCATCGCGCGATCATTTGGTGATGGACTCACCGGCCCGGAGTCCCGAACCAAGGGGGTCAGCCATTCGACCAGGTTGTCCGGCATCGGGACAATGCGGCGGGAGGCGGTCTTGGCCCGGTCGGCACCGACCACAATGACCCGCTCCGCCAGCTTCACGGCGTCCCATGTGATTCGCGCCAGTTCCGCGGTCCTGATCCCTGTGAACGCAGCAATGGCCAACGCGGGGCGTATGTCATCTGGCGCAGCTTCCAGGATGCGCCGCATTTCCTCGACGGAGAAGATTCCGGTCTTGGAAGGCTCGGGTTTGGGGGCATCCAACTCAGCCAGTTCATCGGCCTGGTCCCGGGTGATGTACCGTTGGCGCCGGGCGAAGTGGAACAGGCTGACGATCATTCGCTGGAAGTTGAACTTCGAACGGTTGGTCATCGGCTTACCGTCTTCCCTGGTGAGGCTTCGGATCCAATCCCGGAGCATCGCGGGCGTGATGCTGGCGATTGGGCATTGGAAGTCGGCAGCGAACCGTCTCAACCGCCGGCGAAGGTCTCGAAGGTGCTCGGCGCTCAACCGCCGGGCGTCAGCATCAGCGATCATTTCCTGCACCACCTCGTCCACCTGCTTCTTCGCCATCCCGGATGGGTGCCGGCGGAGGAAGTCGTCCACCGCTTCCAGAATCCCGATGCCAGCGGGCAGCCTGTGTGTCGCGGCAGCAAAGGTCTTGGCGGCCTCGAACAACGACGCGTTCAGACCGTCCAGGGCGGAAACCGCAGCCTGGTGCTCTCGCACCTCGTCGGAACTCAGGCTTAGGGCGTCGCCCCGGTTCAGGCGCCATGCCTCAGAAACTTGCCGCCATTTCTCAATGGCAGTCTGCCGCTCAGCGAAGTCGCGGACACGACGACGCCCGCCGGGCTCCGTGTACACCAGCCGGAAGATACCGTACTGCCGCCCGCCCACCGACTTCTTCGCCTGGTAGAGCTTGCCGGAGAATGATCCTGACTTGAGGACTTCGGGGCCTGTCTTCGAGTTCTTCGTGGCACTCATCGGGCCCCTACTGTAGCAAAACCGTGGGAAGGAACCGACCCCCTGTCTGTCAACAGTTGCAAATCAACGGTTTAGCTGGTGGAGGCGGGGGGAGTTGAACCCCCGTCCCTGATGTTCCAACTCGAAACGAACTACATGCTTAGTCGGCCAGGGATTTTCTACGGAACCGTAACGGGCCGACAGCGACCGGTTCCGCCTAGCTCGCATGAGGTTTCTCGGCCGACAGCGCGCGAACTCCGCCGCCAACCATGCCTGCTGATGGCGTCCGTTCCCCGTAGCAGGTGTTCGGAGACGAACGTCACGGCTTAATTAGGCCGCGAGAGCCAACTCTTCGTTAGCAGTTGATGTTTGACCCGATGATTTACGAGGCCAACGGATCGTCCTCGGCATGCCGTCGCGAGCGGGCTCGCCAGGTCGAAACCAGTACGCCCCCTCTGTCCAGCGCGCGCACCGTCGGGGAGGGGGTGAACGGAGTCAAGCACCCCAACGAACAACGGCCCTTCCGAAGACGATCACCCCGGCTTCCTCGCGAACGGGAACCCGTGACTTGCGCCATCGTTCGAAACCCCTGCGCAAAACCATTGCACCGCACGGTCCGGCAGACCAAATTTGGGTGAGCCGGGTTCCCCTTCCGGCGGTCCCTCCCCTCCGACGTGATGAAATCCACGAAGCGTCCGACCAACAAGGTTGTCCGCCCCAAGACCGCTGCCGTCGCACCCAGGCCACCCAAATCGTCGCCCCCCGCCGCACCGGTGACCTCTCCGACCGCCATCGGCGGACCGGGGAAAACGCGCGCAGAACAGCAACGCGGCAACGTCCCCACGCCGTCGGCCGCCACAAAGCCAGTCTCGACGGGTAGGAGTCCCAAGACACCGCGAACGTCCCAGCTCCAAACCCGTCCGGGAGCCAGCCCAAAACTTGCGACCGGAAAATCCGACACGGCCTTGCCCTCGACGGGCCGGAAGATCCCAACGCCGACGGTCTCGATCGCCGTGGATCTCCACCCAACCGCCGGCCGCCCGAAGCGCAGGACCGCTTCGAGGCGCTCCACCGGTGACGCGAACGCCACGTCGTCGAGTACGTCCACAGCCGGCAAGACCCACGCCTCATCTGCCCCATCCGCCTCAAAGGCCGTCGCACCTCGCAGGCGTCAGCGCAAGGTCGCAGCCGGGTCGGGAGCCAAGCCGCGATCTCCCGACTCCAATACCGAACGAGCAGCTGCCCCCGGCGCAATCCCCCCGCCTTCGCGGGAGGTGAAGGCGCGACAGCGAGGTACACGACCCTCTTCGCAATCGCGTCAGGCATCCTTGACGGACCGCACACGTGGCCGTCGGGGCTCCGACGCGCGGAAGTCTCAGCCCCCCCCGACCGGCGTCCCGATCGCCGCCCGCCCCCCGGCGTCCCCCTCGTTGCCATCAGCCGAGGCCGCCTTCCCGCGGATGACACCGTTCGTCCCACCTTTCGTTCATCGGGACGCACCCGCCCGTCCCCTGCCCCCGATTCCGCCCATCCTTCTCGCCGGGGATTATCCTCCGGAAAGCCTGTGGACCGTTTCGGATGCGACCACCAGGCCGGCCGTGCCGCAGGGGGTGAAACCTCCGATGGTGGAAGCGCCGTTTCCGCGGCCGGTGCCGCTCTGGATGCGGGCACGGGATCCCCTTTGCGTCGTGGTCTTCTGGCAGACGGATCCGGAAGCGCTCGACCTGTACCTCGACGCCAACACCGGCGGTTCCTGGCGGCTCCGGCTCGCGGCCGACCATCCGGGAACTCCGCTGCTGCATGACGCGGTCCTGCCCTTGGACCGCGACCACGAGTTTGTCGTCGTCGCGAACGCCGGTGAGACCTACGTCGCCGAAATCGGATTTCTCGACATCCGCGGATCTTGGAGGCCCCTGGCGCGTGCGACGGCCGTCACCACCCCTTCGGAGAAGCCGCCTCAACCCGGGACATTCCTTCCAACGCCGGCCCGTTCCCAGGAAGTGCGCCGCCCCCAATTGCCGCCGGCGCCGTCCCCCACCGATCCGCACCCGATCGCGAAGCAGGAGCAGGAGTCCGCTTCAATTCCAGCGATCGCCCGCCGGCCCTTCACGGACGCCACCGGCCCTGCAAAGGCCGTACCGGAAGTTCTGTGGTCCCTGATCCGGGAACCGGATGTGACGCACACGGGCCCCAGCTCGGAGACGGTCACGGAATGGACCGCCCGCGCGGTCGGTGTCCCGGTCCCAAAGGCACACGCGACGATCCCCTCCAGCACCGACGTGCTGCGGGGCGATCTCGCGGCACCGTCCAGCGCCGAACTCCCCACCGCGTCGGAACGCGACTTCTGGTTCGAGGTGAATGCCGAGCTGATCCTCTACGGGCGCACCCGCCCCGATGCCCGGGTCACCTTGGACGGACAGCCGGTCGTGCTGCGACGGGATGGTTCATTCCGCTTCCAGTTTTCGCTGCCGGACGGCCGGTATGCCCTCCCGGTGGTGGCGGTGAGCGCAGCCGGGGACGATTCACGCGCGGCGCATCTGGAGTTTTCCCGCGCCACCTGCCTGCAGGGTCCCGTGGGCCAGCATCCGCAGGATCCGATGCTGCATCCGCCAGGCGCCGCCCCGGTGCGCTGATGAAGCCCCCCGGGCTCATCCTGTTGCTGCACGCGCACCTCCCGTTTGTCCGGCATCCGGGGTTTTCGGTCTTCCACGAGGAGTCCTGGTTTTTCGAGGCGGTGCTGGAATGCTACCTGCCGCTCCTGGAGGTGCTCAACGGATGGGAACGCGACGGGGTTCCCGGCGCCCTGACCCTCAGCGTCTCTCCCACGCTCGCTGCGATGTGGGAGGATCCGCTGCTCCGGCGCCGGCTGCGGGCCCATCTGGACAACGTGCTCTCGCTGGCGCGCAAGGAGGAGATCCGCGCGCACCTGCTGCCCGAACGGCGCGCGGTGGCCCGCTGGCTTTTGGAACGACTGGAGCGGCGCGCCAGCGACCTCGACGGACCCGGAGCAGCACTGGCCCGGGCCTTCGGCCACCATGCGGCCGCCGGACGTCTCGAACTGATCACCTGCCCGGCGACGCATCCCACGCTGCCATTGCTCGTGGACGAACCGGGTTCGATCCGGCTCCAACTCCGGACGGCCCTCGACGCACACAACCGCCTGTTTGGATCTCCGCCCGCGGGCCTCTGGCTCCCGGAATGCGCGTGGTGTCCGGAAATCGAGCGACCGCTGCTTGCGGCGGGAATTCGCTGGACGGTCCTGGAAACCCACGGGTTGGGGCAGGCCACGCCACCGCCCCGGCGGGGAATCTTTGCCCCGGTGCTGACGGGCGGCGGGCTCGCAGTCTTTGGACGTGACCCCTGCAGTGCACGGCAGGTCTGGAGCCGCCACGGAGGCTATCCCGGGGATCCCCGGTACCGGGAGTTTCATCGGGACGTGGGGCACGAAGCAGATCGGGAGTATCTGGAACCGCATCGTCACGGCGCGCTCGAGCCCGGGTTTACCGGCCTGAAATTCCACCGCATCACCGGACCCGGACCCGTCAAGGCCCTTTACGACCGCCCGGCCGCCCTGGACGCGGTGCGGACCCATGCGGCGCACTTCATCGGACAGCGGGCGCGGATGCTGCAGGAAGCGGCCCGGCACCTGGATCGCCCGCCGGTGCTGATGGCTCCGTACGATGCCGAATTGTTCGGGCATTGGTGGTTTGAGGGCCCGGAATTCCTGGATGCCGTCGCACGATGTGCGTACCATCCGGAATCAGGGCTCCGGTTGACCACGCCGTCGCAGGTCCTCAAGGCCGGCGACCCGATGGAATGTGTGACACCTGCGGCATCCACATGGGGTGATGGTGGTCACTTCCGGGTATGGCTTCATCCGGAAAATGCCTGGATGGAGGTGCCCGTGCGGAACCTCGGACGCCGGCTGGTGGCGCTGGCCTCCCGCCGATCCGGAATGCCGGAAACCGCGCTGGGTGGGCGCCGGCTCCGGCAGGCGGCGCGCGAACTGATGCTGGCCCAGGCCAGCGACTGGCCCTTCCTCCTGGCCATGGGCACGGCGGGGGACTATCCCGCACGCCGATTTCGCGACCACGTCGCGGCCGCCGGCGCCCTGGCGGAGGCGGTGGAGGCGGATGCTCCCGACGACGGCCGCGACGGGCTGTCCGCACGCGAGACGCAGTACAACCTTTTCCCCGGGGTGCAGTGGCGTCACCTGGCTGCCCGCGGTTGATTCCCGCTTGCCAGAGATGCGGTGCGATCCTGATGCTCCGCCATGGAACCTTTGCCGCAGCCTGCGGCTGCAGACGCCGACTTTTACCTTCCCGCCGAACGCTTCTTCACGTCGCACGCCGCCGTCGCCCTGACCTACGACGACGTGACCCTGGCCACCCTCTACTCCGACATCCTCCCGCGCGACGCCCAGCTCGACACCCGGCTCGCCGACGGACTGGAACTGCACGTGCCGGTGGTTTCAGCGGACATGGACACCGTGACGGAATCCCGCATGGCCATCGCCATGGCGCTCAACGGCGGACTGGGTCTGATCCATTACAACATGACCGAGCGGGACCAGTTGTCGGAGGTCAGCCGGGTCAAAAACCATGTGCACGGCCTCATCCAGGAACCGATCAAGGTGCAGGCCGACCAGCTCATCGGAGACGTGCTGGCATTGATCGAGAAGAAGAAGTTCTCGTTCAGCACCTTCCCGGTCGTGGACGCCGGGAACCGGCTGCTGGGCCTGCTGCCGGGCCATGTGGTGCGTCCGCGCTACGCGCGTCGCCGGGTATCCGAGGCGCTGACGCCGCGTTCCGAAGTCCGGACCATCCAGGAACAGGAGCTGGGCGGGGACCCGATCGGGCGGGCTGACCGCTTCTTCACCGAAAATCCGGGCATTCACAAACTGCTGGTGGTGGATGCCTCGGACCGCCTGCGCGGCCTCTTCACCATGAGCGATGTGGAGCGCATCACGCAGGAGCGCAGCGCGCTGCTGAAGCCGGCGCGGGACGCCCAGTTCCGGCTCCTGTGCGGGGCCGCGGTGGCCACGCATCGCCGCGACGACGGCGGCCTCGATCGCGACCGGATCGTGGCCCATATCAGCGCCCTGGTGGAGCGCGGCGTGGATGTCGTGGCCGTCTCGACGGCGCATGGTCACAGCCGGGGCGTTGGGGACAGTGTGCGCCTGATCCGGGAGGCCTTCTCGCAGCTTCCAATCATCGCCGGAAACGTGACCAGCGGGGCGGGAGTCGAATATCTCGCATCCTGCGGGGCCAATATCATCAAGGTGGGCCAGGGGCCCGGATCCATCTGCACCACGCGGATTGTTGCCGGCGTGGGCGTCCCGCAATTGACCGCCCTCTATCTGGCCGCCCGCGCCGCCCGGCGCACCGGCGTCACCGTGCTGGCCGATGGCGGCATCACGAAGTCCGGAGACATGGTCAAGGCCCTGACCCTGGCCGATGCCGTGGTGTGCGGGGGCCTTTTTGCCGGCTGTCCGGAAGCTCCCGGACAGATCATCGAAATCAACGGCAAGCTGTACAAGCAGTACCGGGGCATGGGCAGCCTGGCGGCGATGAAGTCGGGCTCCGCAGCGCGATATGGACACCGTGCGGCGGACACCTCCCGGAAGGCCGCCGCTGAGGGCATCGAGGCCCTCAAGGAAGCGTCCCCGCCCGTGGACCAGGTGCTGGCCAATGCCGTGGGCGGGCTGCAATCCGGGCTGGGCTACCTGGGAGCCGCAGACCTCCGGCAGCTTCGGGACCGCGCCCGATTCATCCGGGTCACCGCGGCCGGCATGCGGGAGGCGAGCCCGCACGACGTCATCGAGGTCAAGACCCCCACCAGCGCCGCGCCGTGAGCGCTGCGACGGATCGTCGTCAGCGCCGAAAGCCCGCCGTCTGACGTCCACGCACCCGGATCTCGCCCCGGGCGATGGAGGCGACGACCGCAGGGTACAAGACCCGTTCGGCCTCCTGAATCCGGGCATGCAGCAACTCCACGCTGTCCCCATCCAGGACCGGGACGGCCTGCTGGGCGATGATGGCGCCCGTGTCCACCCCCTGATCCACAAAATGCACCGTGCACCCCGTCACCTTCACCCCGTAATCCAGCGCCTGCTTCCACGCCGCAAGGCCGGGAAACGAGGGCAGCAGGGAGGGATGGATGTTGATCACACGCCCCTCGAAGGCCCGGAGGAATTCCCCCTTCAGGATCCGCATGAAGCCCGCGAGCACGATCCAGTCCGCCCCGGAATCCCGGAGTGCGGCGATGTACTGCGCCTCCGCGGATTCGTCCAGCTTGGTGCGGAACGGTCCGGGCGGCAGGTGCCTGGAAGGAATGCCGCGCGCCGCGGCCTGATCCAGGATGCCCGCACCGGCGACGTCGCTGAGAACCAGTGCGACGACCGCGGGCAACTGGCCCGACCCGATGGCATCGGCGATGGCGGCAAAGTTGGTTCCCCGGCCGGATCCCAGAACGGCAAGGCGGCACGGCGGAGGGCTGGAGGCCACGGAGCGATCCTACGGTCCCACCCCGCGCCTGGCGAGCCTTGCCCACGGTCTGCTGCCGGCGGTGCAATGGATTGGCCCCGCATGAATCAGGGCCCGCCTTCCGCGCCCCTCGGCGCCGTCCCCTGAATCTCCGACCGATTCGCCTCACGCTCACGGCGGGCCGGCAAGAAACTCGAGCGTCACCTCCTGGATCCGGGGCGGCAACTCCGGCATGAGGGTGAACCGCACTCCGACCCGCCCGCGTTCCCCCACCAGCTCGAAGCGTCCACGAAGCTGGTTCTCGGGCTCCAGCGGTGACACCGAGCGTACCGGACCACACCGCGCCAACAGCGCCTCAACCTCCACCCTCCGGTCGGCCTCGGCGCGATCCTGAAACAGGTTCGGCGACACCGCCTCTGCCACCAACGCCGGGTCCCAGGACTGCAACAAGGCCGCCAGTTGCGCCGCCCGCTTGACCAGAATCGGAGGGGCCACCGGGCGCCGCGCCGGCAGCGCCGCGGCAACGATCAGAAGCTCCATCGCCCCGGCATTCACCGCGGTCATGGGCGCATAAGTGCGGTTCGCAAACGAAATCAGCCCGACGCCATGCGCCGGCAGAAACCGGTGCTCGCTTCCGTACCCCGGAAGGCCGCCACCGTGGCGCAGCCACGTCACACCGCGGGCATCCCGGTTCCAGCTCAGCCCGTACGAATAGCCGGCCACCCGGGGATTGTCCGAGCCGTCCAGCGTCGGGTTGTTGGTGATCACCGAAAGCACCTCGGCCGGGCGATGCATCTCCCGCAAGGTTGCCCTGCGGACCGGTCCGGCGTCCGGTCCATCCCGGGCAGGCCATGCCTCCAGGTGCAGCGACAGGTACTTTGCAAAGTCCTCAAGCGTGGTGATCAAGCCACCCATCGCCCCGAAGGCGCCGTCGTGCAGCAACGGTTCCGGGATCCACCGGCCATGCTCCCACCGATAGCCCAGCGCCATGCGGTCCGGCGGGACCTCCGTGAACTCCCAAACGGTCTGGCTCATGCCCAGCGGCCGCAGAATTTCCCGGGTGATGTATTCCTGGTACGGCCGGCGGGACGCCCGCGTCACGACCTGCCCCAACAGCGCGTATCCCAGATTGCTGTACTCCCAGGTCACTCCCGGCGGGTTGGAAAACGCCAGCCCCCCCGCGACCAGCGCCTCCAAGGCGCGAACCGGGTCGTCCAGCCGCCGGTCGCCCCAAGGATCATCCTGGGGAAACCCCGCCGTCATTTTCATCAGGTGCCGGATCGTGATCGTGGGTGAGTCTTGCGCAGGCGCCTGCACCCGCCGGAATTCCGGAATGTATCGCGACACCGGATCCTCCAGGGAAAGCTGGCCGGCGTCGCGCAGCTTGAGAATCGCCAGTGCCGTGAAGCTCTTGGTCATGGAGGCGATCCGAAACCGCGTATCGAGGGTCATCGGTCGGGAAGGCTCGAGCGCCGATTCCCCCCAGGCGAGCGAATGGATCAGACGGCCATCCAGCACGACCCCGTACACGAACCCTGGAACGTGATTGCTGACCGCATGCTGCACGTACAGCTGGTCCAGTTGTGGCAGGAGCTGCTCAATGCGTGCGCGGCGGTCGGGATCGTCGAATCGGTCGGGGGTGAATTCCAGGTCTGCGGCCCGAAGGACCAGGGCTGCTGACAGCAGAAACAAACGGGCGAGGGAGCGGACCATCATGGGGAAACCGTGACCCGGTGGCCTGCCAAGGCCAGCGAATTGAACCGGATGGGGAACCCTGGAAAGCGAGCGACGCAGACGAGTTCTGTCGCGTACCCGGGCGGGTGGTGGAGGGGTCTTGAAGCGAGCCCTGTCGGACGCAAATGGGTCCATTGCCCCGAGAACCGGACCATTCGGCCTCGTCCAGCAGGCGTTTACGGCCGCTGCACGCCGGAACGGTCCCGCAGCCAGTCCCAATCGGCGGTGTTGCGCACCGCAAAGATGCCTCCGGCGCCACCCTTCACGTTGGGCCGCACGGTTGCGTCGTCTCCGCCCGCGACCACCCATCGGCGCAGCTCCCCGTGTCCGTCTGCAAACACCAGGTTGCCGGCGCCGCCGTGAAACGAGGCCGGCAGATTGCCCCAGCGCGGTGGTTCCGAGAGCCGGTTCATGAAGAATCCGTCGTTGATGGTGTCGGGATGCTCATCCAGGAACACGAAAACCGAGGCGGGTGCAACGACCTCCGGCTCCCGAAAAAACTGCATCCACAGGGGGTTGAATTGGTTGGTCAGCTCGCCGGGATCGCCCACGAGTGAATTCATCGAGAAACTTCGGGTGCGCGGGCCAACCAGCGAACGGGTCCGGTCCCCCGGGCAACGGAATACCGCCACGCTCCCCCCGAGGTACGGACCCAGGCGCCCCCCGGTGACGTACAGCAGGTTGGTGTTCTCTTCGGAGTCCTCCCAGTTCAGCACGTGATTCACCCAGTTGTCGCGACGGCTCCGCGTCTCCCCAACCCCGTGGTTGTTGACCAGCCGGCCGCCGTGGTCGTCGGCATACATGTGCCAGCCCAGGTGCAACTGCCGGGCATTGGACTGGCAGGACGCCGCGAGTCCGCGCGCCCGCGCCCGGCCCAGGGCCGGAAGGAGCAATCCCGCCAGCACGGCAATGATGGCGATCACCACCAGCAACTCGATCAGCGAGAACCCGGTCGCGGATCCGCCCATCCCGCCCCGCGGCGCCCGCAATGACCGCGACGGATTCACTCGAGGGAGATCATGGCCTTGATGACTCCCGCCTCGGGCTTCAACCATTCTGGAAACCGTGCCGGCACGTCGGCAAACGCGGCGCGGTGGGTGATCCAGGGATCCGTCCGGATCCGCCCGTCGCCAATCAGACCAATGATGCGCGTGAATTCTCCGGGAAGTGCGTTGCGGCTCGCCAGGATCGTGAGCTCCCGCCGGTGCAGCACCGGCGCATGGGGAAAGGTCAGCGCCGCCTGCGTGATGCCGACGTACACCAGCCGCCCGCCAAAAGCGCAGAACTCAAGGGCATGGCTCATCGAACGGTTCGAGCCTGTGGCATCCACCACCACATGGGCCCCTTCCCCGTCCGTCGCCCGAAACACCGCCCCGGTGTCGGACGCCCCCCCGGTGGCCACCAGCGTGTCCGGAACTCCCAGGACCTCGCGCACAAATCCAAGACGGTGCGGATTCATGTCCATCACCAGGGTCCGCGCGCCGCTGAGCTTCGCAAACTCAATCACCGACAGACCAATCGGTCCGGCGCCGACCACCAGCACCGTCTCCGTTGCCCGTGGCGCCCCACGCTCGATGGCGTGGCAGCCAATCGCCAGCGTCTCCACCAGGGCCGCCTGTTCCCACGACAGCGCCGGGGCCGGATGCAGCTTGCGCTCCGGCAACAGCATCCGGTCGCACAGGCCGCCGTCACACATCACCCCCAAGGTCTGGTTCTGCTCGCAGCAGTTGGTGTGACCGCGACGGCAGGCGGAACAGCGCTGGCAATTGATGTAGGGTTCGACCGCACACCGGTCGCCCGGACGGACCCGTGTCACTCCCGGCCCCACGGCCTCCACTTCCACTCCGAGCTCGTGCCCCGGGATCCTCGGGTAGCTGAAAAAGGGCATCTTGCCCTGGTAGCCGGAATAGTCGGTCCCGCAGACCCCGACGCGATGAATGCGCACCCGCACCGCGCCGGGGCCGGGCGCCGGCGGTTCGGGAATGTCCACGGTCCGGAAGCTGCCAGGCTCGAGCAGTTGAAGGGCTTTCATCGAAGGAGTGTAGGATCGCGCGACTCAGCGGCGCACCTGTCCGGTCCCGGTCCCCAGCCACTTGTAGCTGCACAGCTCCTCCAGTCCCATGGGACCGCGCGCCCCGACCTTGTCCGTGCTGATCCCGATCTCCGCCCCCATGCCGAACTCCGCCCCGTCGGTGAACCGGGTGCTCGCATTCCAGTACACGGCCGCCGAATCCACCTCGTCGAGGAATCGCTGCGCCGTGACGGCATTGGCGGTCACGATGGCATCGCTGTGGGCCGAGCCATGGCGGTTGATGTGCTCGATGGCCGCGGCGACGCCGTCCACGACCCGCACATTGATGATCAGGTCGTTGTACTCGGTGTCATAATCGCCCGCCGCCACCGGACGCACCACCGACGGACGGTTGCCGACGCCGAATTTCACGAAGGGCAGCGAGGTTTCGTCGGCGTGAAACTCGACGCCCTTCGCCGCCAACCGCGAACTGACGCACGGCAGGAACCGGGGGGCCACCTCGCGGTCCACCAGCAGGGTCTCGGCGGCGTTGCAGGCCGACGGACGCTGGCACTTGGCGTTGAACACGATCTGCTCGGCCATGTCGAGGTCCGCATCCCGGTCCACGTACACATGGCACACCCCCTTGTAATGCTTGATCACCGGCACCTTCGAACAGTCGGTCACTGCGCGAATGAGCCCCTCACCACCCCGCGGCATGCACAGGTCCACGTACTGCGGCAGCGACAACAGAATCGGAATGGCCTCGCGATCGGGCACCGGCACCACCTGGATCGCCGCCGCCGGGAACCGGCTGCCCAGCGCCTCCTGTCCCGCCGCCACCAGGGTGCGCGCGATGAGCCGGTTCGAATTCAACGCCTCACGGCCCCCGCGCAGGATGGTGGCGTTGCCCGTCTTGAAACAAAGGCTCGCGGCGTCGGCGGTCACATTGGGACGCGACTCATAGATGATGACCACCACCCCGATGGGCACGCTCACCTTGCGGAGCACCAGCCCGTTCGGACGCACCCGTTCGTCCAGGACCCGGCCGACCGGATCCGGGAGCGCCGCCACTTCGCGCACTCCGGCCGCCATGGCACGAACGCGCTCCGGGGTCAGCGTCAGCCGGTCCATCATCGCTTCGCTCAGCCCGAGTTCCCGCCCGACCGTGAGGTCCCGCTGGTTGGCCGTCTCCAGATCCGGGGCGGCGGCTTCGAGGGCATCCGCCATGGCATTGAGCGCCCGGCTGCGCTCGTCGGTCGTCAGCCGGCCCAACGCGCGGGAGGCCGCCCTGGCGTCCCGCGCCAGCGCCGTGATCTGCTCGCTCAAGGTCACGGCGCAAGGCTAGAACGCCGCGCGCATCGGAACAGGAAAAACCCGGCGGACGGGTCGCCATCGAGCCGTCGTGGCGGGACCACCGGTTGAGGCCCGCAAGAATTCCGGCGCACCACGCGTGCCGCTGCGAAACCGGCAATCCACCGCAGGTTTCTCATGGGCTGGGTGCGGCTCCGTCGGGCCGGACTCCGCCTGCACTCCGGGGGCGCCTGAGCGCCGCCTGTTTCAGGCCAGCGCCTGGCGGATCAAGGTGCCCCCATTCTCCGTCAGGCGGTAATCGCGTCCGTTGAAGTAATGGGTGAGGCGGCGGTCATCCAGCCCCATGAGGTGAAGGATCGTCGCGTGGAGGTCCCGCAGGTGATACGGCGACTCCACCGCCCGATACCCGAGGGAATCCGTCGCGCCCACCACGGTCCCGGCCCGGATCCCTGCCCCAGCGAGCCACGCCGTCTGGGCTCCCGGGTTGTGGTCGCGCCCGGTGCCGCCCTGGGAGATCGGCATCCGGCCGAACTCGCTCACCCCCACCACCAGGGTCTGTTCGAGCAATCCCCGCTGCTTGAGGTCCTCGATCAGGGCGGCGATCGGGCGGTCAATCCATTTCGCGCACCTGCGGTGCCCGTCTTTCAGGCCGCTGTGCGCGTCCCAAGCGCCCCCGCATTGGGAAGAACCGCTGTAGACTTGCACCACCCGCACCCCCCGTTCCACCAACCGGCGCGCCAGCAGGCATTTCCGTCCGGTGTCCTCCGTGTCAGGATCCTCCAATCCGTAGAGCCGACGGGTGGCCTCAGTCTCCCGGGACAGATCCACCGCCTCCGGCATGCGCGCCTGCATGCGCATCGCCAGGTCGTAACTGGCCATGCGCGCCGACAGGGTCGAATCCTCCTCGCGGCCGCGCTCATGTTCGCGGTTCAGGGTGCGCAGCAGCGCGAGGCTGCCCAACTGGGCCGCCGGGGGGAAATCGTCCGGGGCTTCCAGGTGCAGGATGGGCGTGGTGCCACTGCGCAGGTACGTGCCCTGATAGGTCGCTCCAAGGAATCCGGCCCCCCAGTTCGACGGCCCCCCGTTGACCAGGGCATTCTTTTGAACCATCACGCAGAAGCCCGGCAGGTCCGGACTCCCGCTGCCCAGACCGTGCAGCAACCACGAACCCAGGGACGGAAACCCCTGCTGGATCGTGCCGGTGTTCAACTGGAACAGCGCCGGGGTGTGGCTGTTGCTGTCGCACGTCAGCGAGCGCACGAAACAGAGATCGTCCACCCGCGTCGCGATCTGCGGGAACAGCTCCGAAACATCCATGCCGCTCTGCCCATGCTTTGCAAACCGGTACGGACTGCGCATGAGCGGCGAGGCATCCTTGCCGCCGAAAAAGGTCCGCACCTCACCCACTCCCGGCAGAATCTCCGGCGTCAGCAGCTTCCCGTCGCAGCGGTCCAGCTCCGGCTTGGGGTCAAAGGTGTCCATTTGACTCATGCCGCCCTGGGTGACGATCAGGATCAGGGAGGTCGCCCGAGGAGCGTGCATTGGCGCCCTGGGCGCCAGCAGACGGTGAGGCTCCGCCCCCAGCGAAGGCCGGTACCACGGGAGCAGCGTCGCCGCCGCGGCGCCCGCGGCGACGAAACGCCGGCGCGACACCGTCGCCAGAGCCGGTCCGGAAGGGTTGAGAGGTTCAGTCCACATAAATGAGTTCATTGGCATTCCACAGCACGTGGCAAAAATCGGTCAGGGCCGCGGACGCCGGATCCGGCGCGCCGTGGCGCACCACCGACTGCTCCCGCAGAAACGCCAGCGCCGCCGCACGCTCGGAAGCCGAGGGCACCCGTTGGAATGCGAGGCGAAAGGCGAGCGGGATCTGGTCGCCGGGATCGCCACCGGCTTCCCGGAGCAATCGCCGGGCAAATTCGGCCGCAGTGGACCGGGCGAACTCCCCGTTGAACAACGCCAGTGCTTGCGGCGCAACCGTCGTCCGGGCACGAACCGCACACGACTGGTTCATCGGCGCGGCATCAAAAACGTCCATCAGCGGATAGGTGAGCGAGCGGCGCTGAAACAGGTACAGGCTGCGACGATGGTCATCCGCCGCGCTCGAATCCCCCCAGCTCAGTTCCTTGTCGTTGTTGGGAAACGCGACATTGACCCCCTGAGGCAGCCGGGCGTACACGCCGGGGCCTTCCATCGCCCGGTCCAGAGTGCCGCTGACCGACAGCAGGGTGTCACGCACCGCTTCGGCCTCCAGCCGACGACGGTCCATCCGCCACCACCATCGGTTCACCGGATCCAGCGCCATTGCGGCGGGGGTTGCCGCGCCGCTGCGACGGTAGGTGGCGGACGTCATCAGCAGCCGGTGCATGTCCTTGACGCGGTACCCCCGGCCGACCAACTCCCGGGCCAGCCAGTCCAGCAGTTCCGGATGACTGGGCTGCCCTCCGTTTCGTCCAAAGTCCGACGGCGTCCCCACCAGGCCGCGTCCGAAATGATGCTGCCACAACCGGTTCACCAGCACGCGGGCTGTGAGTGGATGCTCCGGATGGGTCAGCCATCGGGCAAGTGCGGTCCGGCCGGAACGTTCGAATTCGATGCCCAGCGCTCCGATCGCTTCGGGGAACCCGGGAGCGACGATCTCGCCCGGACGCGACAGCTCGCCGCCCCGCAGCAGCGGAACGCCTCTTGCCCCGTCTCCCCGCGCCACGACCTCGGCCACCGGCGCCACCAGCCGCAACCGGGCCTCTTCCGACTGGATGGCCTGCTGCAATTGATCCAGCCGCCCGGGATGAAGTTGTTCCACGCGCCTTCGGACCGCGTCGTCCTCCACCGGGGAGGCGCACGTCTCGGTCTCGAGGACCGCGCGGACCTCGCGCAGGGGCCTCTCACGCCCGGCATTCAGTCCCTCCAGTGAGGCTGAGCCGGATTGATGACTTCCCGCAACAGCCGGCGATTCCCGAAACCGGTCAAGGACCGGCAGATCGCGTTGCTCACGGCTCACCCCGGCGAAGAACGCCTGTACCCGGAAATAGTCCTGCTGGCGGATATCGTCATACTTGTGGTCATGACACCGCGCGCACCCCAGGGTGACCCCGAGCATTGCGGACCCGACCGCATCCGTGGCATCGTTGAGGAAGTCCTGCCGCCGCACCTCGGGCTCCTTGGACATCCCGTCCCAAGCCCCCAGCCGGGCGAACCCGGTGGCAATCCAGGCATCGGCATCCTCCGGCCACAGCTCATCCCCTGCGACCTGTTCCTCAACAAACCGATCGAAGGGCTTCCCCGCATTGAGGGAGCGGACGACGTAGTCGCGATACCGCCACGCGTGCGGACGCACTTTATCGTCCTCGTACCCATCGCTTTCGCCGTACCGGACCAGGTCCAGCCAGTGGCGCCCCCAACGTTCGCCGTAGCGGGGATCCGCCAGCAGGCGGTCCACAAGCCGGTCGAAGGCATCCGGAGAGCGGTCGGCGAGAAAGTGGGCGGCCTCCTCCGGACTCGGAGGCATACCGATCAAGTCGGCGAACGCGCGGCGTAGAAGAGTTCTGGGATCCGCCTCCGGATTCGGGGAAATACCCTCCGCCTCGAGTCGGGACAGCACGAAACGATCCACCGGATTCCGCGCAGCCTCAGTGGTGCCAATCCCGGGGGGCGCCGTGGCAACCGGCGGCTGGAACGCCCAATACGCATCCCGCTCCGGCCAGGGTGCCCCGGATTCAATCCACTGTCGCAGCTTTGCGACGGAACCGGCATCCATCGGCGCACTGCCCTCGTCTTGGGGAGGCATGCGGTATTCAGGATCCTCGGAAATTACGCGCCGGAACAGTTCACTGTCCTCCGCCAACCCGGCGATGAAGGCAGGCTTGCCGGATCGGCCGCCCCGCTGCGCGGCGGACAATTCATCCAGCCGGAGCCCCCCCTGATGCGTCTCGCCCGAGTGACAGCGAAAGCAGTGCACGGCCAACATCGGGCGAATGTCATCGTGAAAACGAACCGCGGGGGCGTCAGCCCGCGCCACGCAAGTCGTCGCCAGCAACCAGGCAACAGCCGAAACCCAGATGCGACCGCCGCGGGGATGGCTCGGTCGTTTGCAGGAGTCCTGCAGGCAGGCCCTGAAAGCAGCCACCGTCGCGAAACGGAGGCCGGGGGGGGTACGAGGTTTCACCGAGCTGTCCGCGTCCCGTCGAATCCACGCGCGCGCAATGAGGACTCGCCCGCACACCAATCGAAATGCATCCCGCACGGCCAACAGGTGGACAAGCGCCCGACCGCAGTATGGCAGAGCCCGCGTGTCATCGCGTGCAGAATGGTAGGCCAAGGTCGCCACAGTACTGCCGGGATCAGACCGGACCAAGCCCCGGCAATTCAAAGGGAACCATGCCCGCGATTCTCAGCCGCGGACCAGCGCGAATCCCACCAGAAGGACAGGTCCTTGGTGGCACCTACCGGCGCAGAGGCGCATGGACTCCCAAGCCTCAAGCCCGGTCGTCTGGCAGGGACCGGGCTGGGTTCCATCAGGAAGGCGCACGTCCATCCAGCCGTCCAAGGGCATCCGAATCCTCATCCGCCCGCCACACAGGTCGTCGGCCAGGAATCCTCACCCGGAATTGCCGGGCCGCCACGCGGGCCGGACGCGTCTCATTGTCCGAAACGAATGATCGCCCGGTCCATCGGCAGGCACCTGAACAGCTCGTGCGGCGGCTCCACGGGCAGGATGGCCAGCGGCGTGCCCCGCTCCTCCGCCTGATCGAACGCCTCGGTGCTGACTGCGTGGCCGGCGACCCAAAAGCGGTCAATCGCATAGGGCAGTCCGTTGGAGTCCAACGGCAGGGGCCCGTCCATGACATGAAAGTGCAGGTGCGGCGCCACCGAATTGCCGCTGTTGCCGACCCGGCCCAGCACCTGCCCGCGCCGCACGTCCTCTCCGCTGCGCACTTGGATGCTGCCCGGTTGCAGGTGCGCATACAGCGCGAAGCGTCCACCGCCAAGATCCAGCACCACGGAGTTGCCATCGGCCTGGTCGAGCGGGATGTCCTCCGGGTAGCGACCCGGGGTCTGCTCGGGCAGCCCGTCCGTCACGGACACCACTCGTGCATCAGCCACCGCCAGCGCCGGTTGACCAAAGATGGTGTAGCTGTGCAGATCCTCCCGCAGCCCGTTGTAGATGCGCCCCCCGGCGTCCAACTGTTCCCAGTCCACAGCGAAACGCTGCGCCACCCGGATGCGCCCGTTCACCGGCAGGGCCGCGCGGGTGTGGCGCACCGCGTCGCAGCACGAGTCGGCGGCGATGAAGCGGTCGCCGTCCAGCGGCGGCCCGATCACGACGACCTCGCGCAGGTCCACCTCCACGTCGCCGCCCACATGCCGGATCTCCTCGCGCCCTGGCGGCGCTGCGAGCACCCGGCCGCTGATGCGGTGGGTCAACCGGCGCGGCACGGCGTCGTCCGACGGGAGATTCAGATGCACCGCCGCAAAGTGCATGGTGCCCCCGCCCAGAGTGGCCCCGCGACTGGCGTCGCCACCGGGATGAATCCGGCCGGCAAGGACGTCGCCTTCCAAGGTCAGAAGCACCCGATCCGCATCCAGCACCTCGATCTTCCGAACCACCGCATCGGCGCTGGAGAAATTGTGGATCCAGAGCTCATACACCAGATGCCTGTTGCCGTCGGAGCCCAGGAACGGGACGGGCGCCGGCCACGCGGAGAGCAGCAGCGGCGTCAACTGCTCCTTCCCCCGTTCGGCCGCCCCAACGGTCGGTGCCGGCAAGGCGCCGCAGATCCGCAGCATCAGCGCAAGGGTCACCCCGCACAGCGACAGGGTCGGGAACCTCGGATGGGTCATGATCAACGAAACGCAGGAGCGCCAGATGGATCGGGGGATTTTGGCGATGCCGGCGACGGTACCGAATCCCGACCCGCAACGCGCCTCGGCCAGACCGAGTCTGTGCCCATTCGGGCAATCGGAACAGGATGATCCCTTCTTCAGGTTGCCGGCGACATCACGGCGTCCCGGGCATCAACGCGACCGCCGCCCGCGCTCGGGCCCGGGCGAGGTTCCACTGCCTCCAGTCCGGGGCCGGATGGCCCCAAAGTTGGACCAGCGACTCGCGGACCCGATCGCGGTCGGTTTCGGGGAGGGCCGACAATCCGCGGAGGAGGATGGGCGCGGCGCCGGGGCCGAGCCGGAGCAGGTGATCCACATCGCTCCGGAGTCCCTTCCTCGCCCGTTCGAGGTTGCTCCGCGCGATGAAGGCGTCCGGGTCCAACAACTGCAGGCCGCCGAGCACGACCAACCCCGCAATCACCGCGCCCACGGCAAAGCGTGGACGGCGGCCGGGCAGCACGGTCGCAATGAACCAGAGGATGACGAGGGCGACCCAGACCAGGAGCGCGGCGGCGTAAAGACGTGATTCGGTGAGACCATAGGCGCCGGCGTATAGCGAGAGGCGCTTCCACGCCGAGACCATGATGATGCCGAGCAATGCGATGAGCGCGACGGCGAGCCCCTGGAACCCCCGCCGATTCCGGGCAGCGCCCAGCAGCCAGTCGCATCCCAGGAGCAGCGGCAGCAGCAGGAGCGCCACCGCCAGGAGCTCGAAGAAGCCGCGACGGGCATACTCGGCGTAGGTCATCCCGATCGTGGCCTGGATCAGCGCATCGCTGCCAAACAGGTAGCGGAGTTGCACCACAACAAACGCCAGGAACAAAACGGCCAGGAGCCCCAACCCGATCATCACTTCAATGACGGGCGCGCGGACCGGCGGCGGGGGCGCGAGACTCCCCGCGGGAGCCTCGCCGCCGAGCAGGAACCGCCGGCCGTAGCCGGCGCAGATCCAGCCCCAAAACCCGATCAGGAGCGTGTGCCTGGCGAACGCCGCAAAATCGAGGTTCACGATCTGTTGAATCCCGTGTGCAAACACGGGATCGGCCGCGGCGAACAGGGCACCAAACAGGATCAGGACCGGAAGCGCCGCAACGACGCCACCAGCCGCCCGCACCCACGGCCGGGCCCTCCGCTCGTCCACCATGGCGCCGCGCCTCCGAGCGGCCGCCACGATCCAGGCAAATCCCCCCAGGACCGCGTGCAGGGCGGTCAGGATTCCCTGGACTACGAAATCCGTCGGGGCGGCCGCGAAGGGCGAACCGCCCCGGGCGGTCCATGCCGCCAGCGCAAGACACCCCGCTCCGGCAACAAGGGTCAACAAGGACAACGCGGGAGCGTCCCGGATCGCGACGAGCAGGGCGCAAAGCCACGCGAGAGCCATCCATCCGGGCGCGGCGCGAGGGATCACGACCGCCGGACGGTGGGGCAAACGTCCCCCGGATCCGTCCGCGCAGGGGGTCCCCGCAGGCCGTACGTCCGGCAACGCCCGCGGTTCGGCCGGAGCCTCACCCCGCCACGGAACCCCCCGGTCCCTCTCCCTGAGGGCCAGAACCACCATGCCGGCAATTCCGGCGGAGGCCCAGATGACCAGGTTCACGCCCCAGGGCACCGATCGCAGCAGCACGTCGCCGAGGATTCCCTGCATCAGCGCCAGACCGAGCAGGCCCCGTTCGAGACGGACACTCGACGCATTCATGGGACCTCCGCGGATTGGAGCTCCCGACGGTCAACATCGGCCGCGACGGACACGGGCCCCGCGCTCGCGTCCGCCCAGAGGCGCAACTGGTCCTCCACCGCACAAATCAGGGCATCCGGTGTGGACGTGCCGGCGGTCAGCCCAACCTGATCGTCCGGGCCAAACCATCCCGGCTCCAGGTCGGCGACGGTCTGGACGTGGTGGACGCGGGCGCAATGGAGCCGGCAGGTGGCGACCAATTCCAGGGTGTTGTTGCTGGCCGGGCCTCCAACGACCACCACCACGTCGCTGCCGACGGCCAGAGCCACGGCCGCCTCCTGACGCTGGCGGGTCGGCAGGCATACCGTGTCGGCCACGCGAACTTCGGCATCCGGAAAACGCTCGCGCAGCCGGCGGACGAGCCGCTGGACCCGCACGACCGGTTGTGTCGTCTGGGAGGCGACCCCGAAACGCGCCCGGGGAGCGAGCCGGTCCACATCGGCATCGTCCAAAATGACGTCGAACGCCTCCAGGTCACCGGTCAGTCCGCGAACCTCCACGTGGTCCCGAAGTCCAACAATGACCGGATGGAAGCCGTCGCGGACGAGCGCCCCAATGCGCTCGTGGGCAAAGCGTACCAGCGGGCAGGTGGCCTCAACGAGCCGGTGTCCGCGGGCGCGAACTTCGTCCTTGCTCCGCTCCGACGCGCCATGGGCGGTGATGAGCACGGTGTGCGTGCGAACCGTATCGAGGTGACGTTCCAGGCGGACACCGCGGCGGCGGAGTTCCTCGAGGACGGATGCGTTGTGGACGAGATCGCCGAGGATGGTAATGGGCCGGGAATCGGCCTCCTGGCGGGCAAGGGTGATGGCGTCGCGGACGCCGAAGCACATGCCGAGATGAGCGGCGCGATGGATGTTCATGACATTAACTTTGCATTACAAAGTTTGAGACCACCAAAGGAAGGGGATGTTCGACCGGGACGATTCAGGCATCGGGCGGGCGGGTCTGGGCGACGATCTGCCCGAGCAGATCCACGTAGTGGGCGAAGGCGCGGCGACCGGTGGCGGTGAGGGCGTAGGTGGTGGAAGCGCGTCCGCCTTCGAGCGATTTGGTGACCGAGATGTAGCCCGCCTCGAGCAGCGTCCGCAGGTGCGCCGTGGCGTTCCCGTCCGTCATGCGCAACGTGTCGCGCACTTCGGTGAACAGGAGGCTCGGGGAGGCCGCGAGCAGGGACATGATCGCCAGGCGTCCCTTCTCATGGATCACGCGATCCAGCTGGAGAAAGGGTTCCGGGTTCACGCGGGCGGGACGCTGCGCTCGGTGGCGGCCAGATAGACGCCATAGGCCAGGTGCAGTCCCCCGAAGGCCGCGCCCATGACGACATGGGCGAAGCGGAGCGCCGGCAGGTCGCCCGCGGACAGGCGGGCGTTGACGTACAGCAGCACCAGGGCCCCGGATGCGATGAACACGGCCGCGAAAACCCGGATCCCGCGGTGGAGGAAAAATCCGGCGGCGTGCGTCGCGCAGCCGTACAGCACCATCCAGACGCCTGGCAGCCACCAGGCTGCACGGGAATTCGACGCGCCCGGAAGCAGGACCATCAAACCGGCGAGCAGTCCGACGACGAGTGCCGGCATCATCGCCTGGGCGATTCTGCGGGCGGGTGGCGACCAGAATGGCTCGTCCGCCTGGAGGGCCTGTCGGCGCACAATGAACAGGGAGGCGGCCAGCGTGGCGGCGCCAACCGCCAGCCAGAAACTGGTGAAACTGCGGGCCGCGTCGAGACCGGCAAACCAACCGGATGCGGCAGCAATCCCACCGAGGACGCCGGCGGTGATGGAGATCGGCGCCAGCGCGCGCCGGTAAAGCGCCGCCCGCTCCATGATGGTGCGGATGACCTGGAGATGCTCCGCAGCCTGAGGATCGTCCATGCGCTTACTTTGCCATGCAAAGTATGGATGTCAATGCGCCGACCGGCCGCGGGTGCCGGAGCCTTCCCGGGTCTGGGGACCCTTCGGTGTAAGGTCCTCCGGCACCGCTCCTTTCCCCACACCAGGCCGCGCTCCTTCGTCAACAAGGGACACACACCGCGCACGTTCCGCCTTTTGGAAGGTCGGGATGCGCGCCACACAGCGGACGCTCATGATCGGCGAATGGCACGTTGCCGGTCGGTCAGTGCGCCGGTATCGTCCCAAAAAATGCGACGCTGTCCTCTGACCCTGCCCCCGCTCCTCGTCCTCATCGCCAGCCTGCTTCCCGCGTGCGTTGGCGGTCACGCCGCGCCCCCGGAGCGCCTGGAACTCAAGCCGGGCGACCCCATTGCACTGATCGGCAACGCCCTGGCGGACCGCATGCAGCACAGCGGCCACTTCGAGACCCTTGTGGTGGCCGGAGCGCCGGAGCGGGAGCTGGTGTTCCGAAATCTGGCCGTTGCGGGGGACGAAGTGGTCACGCGTCATCGCTCGGAGAATTTCGGCTCACCCGACGAGTGGCTTGCACGGGTCAAGGCCGACGTGGTCCTCGCGTTTTTTGGATTCAACGAGTCGTTCAAGGGACCGGAAGGCCTGCCCGGCTTCCGGAGGGACCTGGAGGCCTTCATCCGGCACACCCGGGCGCAAAACTACAGCGGGCGCGGCGCCCCGCGCCTCGTGCTGGTCTCGCCCATCGCCGCTGAAAAAGTCCCGGACCCGGACATCCAGGATCCGGCACCAATCAACGCCAATCTCCGCCTCTACACCGATGCCATGGCCGCTGTGGCCCGAGACAACGACGTTCAGTTCGTCAACCTGTTCGACCCGTCCCTGGCCCTGTATGCGGAGGCGGCGTCCGGGAATCAGGCGCTGACCTTCAACGGATTCCTTTTGACGGATGCGGGGGATCGGGCGATGGCGCCAGTGCTGTACCGGGCCCTGTTTGGGGTCGAACCTCCGGGTGGCGACCGGGAACGCCTCCGGGCGGCCATCAACGAGAAGAACGCCCAGTGGCACGCCCGGTACCGCACCGTGGACGGCTACAACGTCTACGGCGGCCGCTCGGCACTGGCGTACCAGCCTGACAAGGGTCCCTTCATCTCGGACCGCAATCCACCGCCCCCGTACATCTCCAACTACCAGGTCATGCAGGAGGAGATGACCGTTCGCGACACCCTCACCGCCAACCGCGACCGCTGGATCTGGGCGGTGGCGCGCGGCGAGAACCCCGAGATTGACGACAGCAACCTGCCCCCGGTCACCAAAGTCCCCACCAACAAGCGCGGCACCAATCCCGACGGCTCGTTCACCTTCCTCGGCGCCGAGGAGGCCATCAGCAGGATGACCGTCCATGACGGGATGAAGGTCAACCTGTTTGCCAGCGAGGAGCAGTTCCCCGAACTGAGAAATCCCGTGCAGATGGCCTGGGACACCCGGGGCCGCCTGTGGGTGGCGGTCTGGCCCAACTACCCCGAGCGCACCCCCGACAGCACCGAGGGGGACAGCCTGCTGATCTTCGAGGACACCACCGGGGACGGCCGGGCCGACCGGATGACCCGCTTTATCGGCGACCTGAACTGCCCGACCGGCTTCCAGTTCTACAAGGATGGCGTGCTGCTCATGCAGGCGCCCGACCTGTGGTTCATCCGCGACGTGGATGGCGACGGGCGGGCTGACTGGAAGGAGCGCGTGCTCATGGGCATGGATTCCGCCGATTCGCACCACACGGCGAATGCCCTCTGCCTCGACCCGGGCGGGTCGGTCTACCTCAGCGACGGCGTCTTCCACCGCACGCAGGTGGAGACGGCCCGCGGACCCGTGCGCAATGACGACGGCGCCATCTACCGGTTCGAGCCGCGGACGGGACGGTTCGAGACCTACGTGGCCTACGGGTTCGCCAATCCGCACGGACGGGTGTTCGACTACTGGGGCAACGACCTCATCACCGATGCCACCGGCAACAACACCTATTTCGGGCCCGCCTTCAGCGGCCACATAGACTACCCGGCCAAACACTCGGGGATGCGCGAATTCTGGGACCGTCCGTCGCGGCCGTGTCCCGACACCGGGATCCTGAGCAGCCGCCACTTCCCCGACGAATTTCAGGGGAACTTCCTGAACCTGAATGTCATCAGCTTCCTCGGCATTTTCCGGGTGCAGGTCAACGAGGAGGGCTCGGGATTGAAGGGCGAGACCCTGCCCCACCTGATTTCCTCAACCGATCCCAATTTCCGCCCGATCGCCATCAGCATCGGACCCGACGGGGCGATCTATTTCTCTGATTGGCACAAGCCGCTGATCGGCCACATGCAGCATCACCTCCGGGACCCCAACCGGGATTCCATTCATGGCCGCATCTACCGGATCACATACGAGGAACGGCCGCTGCTGACACCGCCCAAGATCCACGGCCAGCCGGTGCCGCATCTGCTGGACCTGCTCAAAGAACCGGAGAACGGCACCCGGCAACTGGCCAAGGTGGAGCTGGGCGCCCGCCCGACGCCCGAGGTGATCGCCGCGCTTCGCAGCTGGGTGGAGACCCTCGACCCGAAGGATCCCGCCCATGAGCACCACATGATGGAGGCCCTCTGGGTTCACCAGTGGCACAACGTGGTGGACCGCGACCTCCTGCAGCGGATGCTGAACTCCGAGGAACCACGTGCCCGCGCGGCGGCGGCCCGGGTGCTTTGCTACTGGCGTGACCGCGTGCCTGACGCCCTCGCGCTGTTCCGCAAGCTCGCCGAGGATCCGGAGCCGCGCGTCCGTCTGGAGGCCGTCCGCGCCGCCAGCTTCTACCGGGACCCCGAGGCGGTGGATGTGGCCCTCGCCATCCGGAAGCAGCCGACGGATTACTATCTGAACTACACGCTCGGCGAGACGATGCGCCAGCTCGAGCCGGTCTGGCGGGCCGCAATTGCCTCGGGCGCTCCCATCGCCCGGGACAACCCGGTCGGCTTTGCCTACCTGATTGACCGGTTGAGCACGGCCGAGTTGCTCAAGGCTCCGAGAACTCCGGAGGTGTTGGAGGCCCTGGTGTTTCGCGCGGACCTCAACGAGGCCGACCGCAGCGTGGCCCTCGACCGGCTTGCGCGGCTGCGACGCACCAACCGGCTCACCGAACTGCTGGCGGCTGTGGACGCCGCCGCGGGGACGAACTCCCCGGCGGCAGGCCCGCTCGCGCGGCTGCTGCCGCTGCAAAATGCACCGGATCTCCGGGAGGTCTCTGGACGGCTCGCCGCCCTGGCCTCCGGCTCCCCAAGCCCGGAAGTCCGCCAGGCCGCCTGGGCGGCACGCGCCCTGGCCGATGGCGGCTTCGACCGCGTGTGGGCCGAAGCGGCCGGTTCGCCGGCAGCGCTGACCGATCTGGTGAACGGCATCCCAATCCTGACCGATGCCGATTTCCGGGCCCTTGCCCTGCGCCGGGTGCTCCCGCTGCTGGGCGACCTGCCTCCGGACCTGGCGTCGGCCCTCCGCGATCATCCGGGGACCGACGCGCGATTCGTCCGCATCGAACTCCCCCGCCGCGGAACCCTCACGCTGGCCGAGGTGCAGGTGCTGAGCGGCGGCAACAACATCGCCACCCGAGGACAGGCCCGGCAGTCGAGCGTCTCCAACGGCGGCGTGGCCTCGCGGGCCATTGATGGGCGCACAGACGGCTCCTTTGGCAGCGGCACCCAGACCCATACCGTGGAGAACGAGGATCAGCCGTGGTGGGAGGTGGATCTGGGCGGGTCGCATCCGGTGGATGCCGTCGTCGTCTGGAACCGCAACGAGGGAAACCTGGGCCGGCGGCTGGACGGCTTCACGCTCACGGTGCTGGATCCACAGCGGCGCGAGGTGTTCCAGGCAAAGGGCATTGCGGCACCCACGGAGAGCGTGAGCGTCCCGGTGGGTGGCGATCCCCTGGCCGCGCTGCGCCGCGCGGCAATCCGGGCGAGTGTCAGCATGAACAGCGAGCCGGAGGCCATCTTTGCGTCGCTCACCGGCCTGATCGGGCGTGGGGAACAGGTCCCGGAGGCCACCCGTGCGCTGCGCACCCTGCCGCGGGCCACATGGCCGAAGGATCAGGCGGCCGCAGCGGCCCGTGGACTGGGGGCGTGGGCGCGGGCGGTTCCCGCGTCCGACCGGTCGTCGCAGGACTTCGTGGAGACCGTCCAGGCCGCCGGAGATCTCGCCGGCTTCCTGCCCTCACCCGAGGCCGCCGCGCTGCGCCGCGAACTGCGCGAACTCGGCGTCTCGGTTTTCGTCCTGCGCACCGTCCGCGAACAGATGCGCTACGACACCCCGCGGCTGGTGGTGGAGACCGGCAAGCCCTTCGAGGTGATCCTCGAGAACGACGACTTCATGCCGCACAACCTGGTGTTTGTGCCGCCCGGCATGCGGGAGCGGGCCGC
Organism: Verrucomicrobiia bacterium; assembly: GCA_019634635.1. NCBI lineage: Bacteria > Pseudomonadati > Verrucomicrobiota > Verrucomicrobiia > Verrucomicrobiia bacterium. Next base: position 67,601 of record JAHCBB010000018.1, on the reverse strand, counting down.
GGTGGCTTCAGAGAACATGCGCCCCGACGAGCTCGACTCCGAGGGCCGCGCGTACATTCCTGCCGGGGTTCCGGTGCTCGCCGCGACCCGCATGCTGGATGCCGGCCGCCGCGAAACCCTCAAACTGACCGCCCCGGCGACTCCGGGCGACTATGAGTACGTCTGCACGTTCCCCGGCCACTGGACCCTGATGTGGGGCACCCTGGTCGTCACGGATGATGTGGACGCCTATCTCGCGGCACACCCGCAGGTGACCGTTTCCGGGGCGCCTCAGGCCGAATGACCCACCCTACCGGGCGCCCCATCCGGCATTCCAGCGCCCCTCGCGCACGAACGGCCAGAACACCATCCATCGCTTGCCGATGACCTGCTCCTGCGGGAAGTCGGGCACCGGCCAGGACCGGGAGTCTGCGCTGTTCATGGTGTTGTCGCCGAAGGTCACGTAATGGTTGGGGCGGATCCGGACCTCGGCGGCGCCGTTGGGGAAGTTCCGGGTCGGCCCCGAATTCCCGGCGACGGCCTGCCAGACGGTTCCGTTCACATGCCCTGAATACACGTTGGGCCGGGGCGGCGTCGCGGGATTGAAGGAGTACACCCGCTCAAATCCGGGATCGGCCGCGGTCAATTCCCGGCCGTTGATGTAGGCGTGGCGGTCGTTCCCGATCCGGATGGTCTCGCCGCCGAGGCCCACGAGCCGCTTGATGTAGTGCGTGTCGGGGGTCATGCCGGGATGATGCTCGGACCGGAAAACTATGGTCTCGCCACGTTGCGGGCGGCGGAAGTTGTAGGTCATGCGCTCCACGAACAAATGGTCGCCGGTGACCACCCGGGCAAAGACCAGGTCCTCTCCCTTGCGAAACCGCAGCTGCTTCGGCCGGCCGGAGGCGTCCAGCAGGCCCAGATGCTGCGCAAATCCTTCCGGCGGAAACCAGACCGGAATGGGTCCCGCACTGGTCAGGATTTCCTGGCGCTTCACGAACGGCACGATGGTCCTGGGCTGTTCCTGGAAGCCGCGAAGCTCCAGGTCGGCCGGTGCCGTGATATGGTAGTAACTCACACCGCCCATCACCTTTTCCCACAGGCGGACGGGCAGCGACGGGATGCGTCCGCCAGGCACCTCGCGCAGGTCCTGGGAAGTGACCCCCCACAGGGTGGGCTGGGCCGAACCGGTCGGGATCACCATCGGTTGGATGAGAAAGGCGCGGCTGCCCACGATGAGCACGGCGATCTCGAGGAGCATCACCAGGTTTTCACGCAGCGAATGCCTCGGGTAGGTCTGGAGCCACTGCCCGGCCACCTGTTCGAGGGACTTCATCTGCGCCTCGATCTCGCGGGACGACGCGCCGTCCCGCACCGCCGCCTTGAAGGTGCGCAGCGAGTCCTCGACGGCCCCGACCGCGTTGGGCGGCAGCACGTCGCGCTGGTGGTTGAGCACTTTCCGTACGGCGTCCTCGAGCTCGCCCGCCTTGCGGACGGTCCGGGAGGTCAACCAGCGAAGGAGATGCATGACAAGGTTGGGGAGAGGGACAGCGTCGGCGTGCCGGGGTTCAAGGATGGAGGCCGCGACGGGTCAACTGGTCTTCAGCACTTCGATGAACGCCTCCTGGGGAATGTCCACCGATCCCAGCGATTTCATCCGCTTCTTGCCCTCCCGCTGCTTCTCCAGGAGCTTGCGCTTTCGGGAGATGTCGCCGCCGTAGCACTTGGCCGTAACGTCCTTCCGCAGGGCGCTGACGGTCTCCCGGGCGATGATCTTCCCGCCAATGGCCGCCTGGATCGCCACCTGGAACTGCTGCCTCGGGATCACGTCCCGGAGCTTGGCGGCCAGCAGGCGGCCCCGGTGCTCCGCCTTGCTGCGGTGCACCAGGCTGGAGAAGGCCTCCATGACCTCGCCATTGACCATCATGTCGAGCTTCACCATCTCGCTGGCCTCATAACCGTCGGGCTCGTAGTCCATCGAGCCGTACCCGCGGGTGATGGATTTGATGCGGTCGTGGAAATCAATGAGGATCTCGTTCATCGGGATCCGGCATGTCATCATCACGCGCCGGGCGTCCAGCGTCTCGGTCTGGGCGATCACCCCGCGTTTCTCGGAGATCAGCCCCATCAGATCCCCGATGTTTTCGCCCGGGCAGATCACGAACGTCTTCACCATGGGCTCGAAGATGGTGTCAATATACGTCACGTCCGGCAGGAGCGCCGGATTGTCCACCTCCCGTTCCGTGCCGTCCGTCATCCGGACCCGGTACACCACGCTGGGGTACGTGGCGATGATGTCCATGTCGAACTCCCGCCGGAGCCGCTCCTGCACGATCTCCATGTGCAGCAGCCCCAGGAACCCGCACCGGAGTCCAAACCCCAGCGCCACCGAACTCTCGGTCTGAAACGTGAGCGCGGAGTCGTTGAGCTGCAGCTTGGCCATGCTCTGCTTCAGAGACTCGTAGTCCGCCGTGTTGATGGGGTAGATGCCGCTGAAAACCATCGGGTGGATCTCCTGGAATCCGGGCAGCTCGGCGGCCGGATTGCGCGAGTCGAGGATGGTGTCGCCCACTTTCACCTCCCGCGGCGACTTGATGTTGGCGGTCATGAACCCCGTCTCGCCGGTCTCCAGCCGTTCACGGGTGTAAGGCTTTGGGTTGAATGAACCGACCTCCTTGACTTCAACCGTTCTTCCCGAATGCGGCAGCCGCACCATCATGCCGGCACGCAGCTCCCCGTTGAACACCCGCACCAGGATGACCACGCCCTTGTAGGTGTCGAAGTACGAGTCGAAAATCAGGGCCTGCAGCGCCTTCCCGCCGGTGGGTTTCGGGGCCGGGATCCGGTGGACAATCGCCTCCAGGATCTCCTCGATGCCGATCCCCTCCTTCGCGCTGGCCAAGACCGCCTCCTCGGCCGGGATGGCGAGGATGTCCTCCAGTTGCTGCCGGGCCTGCGGAATGTCGGCATGCGGCAGGTCAATCTTGTTGATGACCGGGATGATGTGGAGGTTCGCCTTCATCGCCAGATGGACGTTCGCAACCGTCTGCGCCTCCACACCCTGGGCGGCGTCCACAATCAGCAGCGCGCCCTCGCAGGCGCTCAGCGATCTGGAGACCTCGTACGCGAAATCCACGTGTCCCGGGGTGTCAATCAGGTTGAGCTCGTATTCCTCCCCGTTGAGGGCGCGGTACAGCATGGTCACCGGATGCGCCTTGATGGTGATTCCCCGCTCTCGCTCCAGGTCCATCGCGTCGAGCAACTGGTCCTCCATGTCCCGGGTGGCCACGGTGCCGGTGCGGTGCAACAGCCGGTCAGAAAGGGTCGTCTTCCCGTGGTCAATGTGCGCGATGATGCTGAAATTGCGGATGTGTGCGGCGTCCATGGAGTCCGTGGCGGCGGCGGGTCCTGCGCCCCGGCGCCGCGGCAAGGCGCGCAAGATACTGTCGGAACGCGGTCTGGGAAGTGGAAATCCGGGGCGTCACCGCCGCCGGGCGGTCGCCGGGCGCGGTGTGGTGGCCGCAATTACGGCCAGGGCCTGACGGGCCCGGACATCGCCGGCATCCGCAAGGGCCTGAAGCGCGGGCGGCACGCCGGCCGGGGCCACAGTCCGCGGCCCGGTGGTGGCCACGAGCACCGGACCACCGGCTGCTCCCGGGGCCACGGGAGCCACGATGCCCTGGAGGCCTCCGGCGGCGAAGAACGAGGCCCCGGCCCGGATGGACACCGCGGGTGATCCCGGACGGGTCACATGACTGATGCCACCGATCGCGCCCGCACCGGCCGCACCCCCTGCCCCGCCCGCACCACCGGCCTGAACGGGCGCCGCCTCCACCCGAACGAGGTTCACAACGGGCGGAGCCGCCTGCTGAGCCTTGGACACGGACGTCAACATCATCAATGCGAGGAGCAGCCAAGGCTTCATTCCCCATTGCGTACCGCCAGACGCCCCATTCTGCAAGAAGTCTGGCACTCCGACGGAGGTTGAACCTCACCCGATGGGACCTCCGACGAGCCGTCCGCGTGGGGACTCGCCACAGATCCAACCTGCGGCTGGCCGTTCGGTTCGGCGGAGCCTCATCGCACCAGAACCGCCCATCCGCACCCCTGGAGGTGAGGCTCCCCCCGGGCCGCGCGTCAAAGCCGATGCCAGTCCTGCGGCCGCGGGGGGCGCACCCGATTCAGGGCAGTTCGAGGGCGGCACTGCTGCGGCGCATCGGATGCCGCGATGGACCCTCCGGTCCGGGACAAACGCCGCCCAGGCAATAGCGGTTGGCCGCAATCCAGCGGTAGGCGGCGTCGGCAAGAGGACGGAGGACAGGCCAGCCCGCCAGGGCGACCAACGGGCGAATCCAGGGCAGCGAACGCCCCAACTCCCTCCACGCCTCGATCCCGCCGATCACCACGCCGTCCCGGCGCCGAAGCTTCATTTCGCGGCGCAACTCCTCCGAGCTCACCCCAAGGACCGGCGACACCCAGGGCTCCTGCAGCGGCACAAACACGTACCCGTGACGCCGGAAGAGCCCCCCCCACCGGTTCACAATGCCGATGCAGACCGGGCAGATGGCGTCAAAAAACACCCACCCCGAAGCCGCCCCGGGAAAACCGTCCGGAGGGGCGGGTACCGGACCCGACGCGCTGACAGTCTTCATCGGGCTTCCCTTCCGCCCACGCCGGCGGCGCCGGGCAGTTTGAGCAACTGGAAGGCCTTGTCCCCAAGCCGCGCCAGGCGATTCACGGCCGCCACGGGCCATCCTCGAAACTGCGAGTACCACCGGTTGGTGGTGTCGAAAAAGTCGTGCAGCTCCCGGAGGCGCGTCTCGCTGTATTCGCTGGTGCCCCGGTCGGCCTCCGCCTCGGCCAGACATTCCCGCAGCACCGCGAGCGTCGGATCCACCTCCCGTTTCTTGCGCTCCTCCAGCACGGTCCGGAACAGATCCCACACATCCTTCTTGGTCTCGAAATGGTCGCGTCGGTCCCCCGGGAGATGGACCAGCCGCACCAGGCCCCACCCCTGAAGTTCCCGCAGGCTGCTGCTCACATTGGACCGGGCCACCCCGAGAATCTCCTGCACCTCCTCGGCCGGCATCGGGCGCGGCGAGAGGAAGAGCAACGCCTGCACCTGCGCCACCGTGCGGTTGATGCCCCACCGTGCCCCCATCTCACCCCAGTGGAGGACAAATTTCTGTTCGGGTGCCGTCAACGTTTCCATACCGATAGTTCTGTCACTACAGAAATTCCTGTCAAGCCGGCACCTCTTGGTTTCAGGACGCTCGAAGCGCCTTGGAGCACGCGCGGCGCCTCGCTGCTTTTCGACCAGACCGACGCGCCATGGCAATGCGACCGGTCGAACCGGGCCCTTCCTGAACCCAGCAGCGCCTGGCGCGGTCCTGTGAAATTGCGGCCGACAGCACCCCCGAATCCGGGTGTGGAAGCAATGGATTCACTGAGGGCGTCTGGCAGCGCAAACGGGGACGCTGACGCCACAGGGTCAATGCCGACGTTGATCCTGTCGCCAGGACAAGGTGGGAAGCGCCGGTGAATGGGACCCGGCGGCGGCGGCGACCCGTTCGACTCTCGCATACGCGAGACGGAAACTCCGCAATTTAGGCGACCGTGCGCACCTGCAGATCCCTGAGCACACAGATTTCAGGCAAGGGTACGCCGCGAATCCGCCGCGCCCCGTCCTTGCGTTTGGCACCGAAGCGTTCCCGGTGTTGGACAAACACCTCGTTTACGAACGCCTTGGATCCCAGCACCACCCCATCGGTCAGGTGCCGCACGCGCAGTCGCAGCACCTGCGGGAGGCTCAATGCGCCGCCGCGCCGCAATTCCTCCAGAATCGTCTCCCGATCCAAGGCCACCGTGTCACTGCGCCCCGGACTTCCAGCCGTCACGAAGAGGCTCCGCCGATATTCCGCGGCCGCCTCCCCCCAGGCTGCCGGCGACAAGCAGCTCATCAACCCGCTGCGCAGCCTGCGGTTGCCCGCCAAGGCCGCGGCATAGCCACAAAACCGGTAGTCTTTGGGATCCTGCACGATTCCGGCCCGGACCGGATTGAGGTCAATGTACGTGGCCACCATGCGGACCGTCCCCGGGTTGTCCTCGATCAATACGCTCTTGAAACGTTCGGCCCACAGCGTGCCAAAGCGTCCGCTCTGGCGGTTGTACCAACGGCTGAAGCGCTGTTTGAACTCCTTCATGAAGGCGGACACATCGCCCATCCGTTCCAGCAGCGACTGGCGCAAGATGGGATCCAAAGCCCCGCGTTTCGCCACATCCTCCCGGGCCACGACGCTTAGGACGCCATTCTTTCCGTAGAACTCCTCCAATCGTTGCAGCAATTCCGCATCCGGGACTTCCCCGGCTGCCGGGACACGCAGGAGCAGGTGGAAGTGGTTGCCCATCATGCAGTAGGTGATGATCTCGATCCCGCAGAACCGGGCGAGTTTGATGAGGATTTCGGCGAGCTTCTCCTTGCACAGATCATCGAGCAACCGCTCGCCACCCACGACCCGGGAGATGCAATGATACACCCCCGTCTGTCCTGCTTCGGCCCTCGCCTTGATCCGTGCCATGCGCATGAGGGCGACACTGTCCGCTTCAGTCGCTGCCGTCAATCGTTATTGAACCTGTCACTATATTTGTATTGCCTGAACCGCAGAGCCGGGAAAATGTCGGGTTGGAAATTCGAGAATTTCATGGCGGGATCCCGGGGCGCGGCGCAGCCATTCACGTTCAGGCCCCAGGAAACTCTCATGCCTCCCAAAGCGAAGAACTCCACGAAAACCGAATCGCCGCCCTCGACGGTCGCCGCCCTGCTGGACCAGTACGGCTGCGGCCCGATCCGGTTTCACGGCAATGAAAATGCCCTCTACGAACGGCATGTGCTGTTCGACCATGTGGTGGCCCCCGAGGCGGCCAGCGAGCGCACCCGCTTCGAGGCCGTAGCGGCTTCCATCCGCGACGTGCTCGCCCAGCGCTGGGTGCGCACCGAGGAAACCTACCGGCGCGAGGATCCCAAACGGATCTACTACCTGTCGCTCGAGTTCCTGATCGGACGCTCCCTGGCCAACAACATCACCAACCTCCAACTCGATCCCGTGGTGGCCCATGCGGCGCGGCAAAAGGGACTCGACGCGATTGCCCTGCTGGAGCAGGAGCCGGATGCCGGCCTTGGCAACGGCGGCCTGGGCCGGCTGGCTGCGTGTTTCCTCGATTCAATGGCCAGCCTGCAACTTCCGGCCATGGGCTACGGGCTGCGGTATGAATACGGGATTTTCCGCCAGACGCTCCAGGACGGTTGGCAGCGGGAAACCGCTGACAACTGGCTGCGGCGTCCCGACCCGTGGGAAGTGGCGCGGCCGGAGGAATCGGTGGAGGTGCGCCTGGGCTGCAGCTTCGAACTCCGGGGGGGCTCGTTGCGCGCCATCCCGGGAAAGCCCTCCAGCCTGATCGGCATCCCCTATGACCGCCCCGTGGTCGGCTATGGCGGGCGGACCATCAACACCCTGCGCCTCTGGGGTGCGGCCGCCCATGACTTCTTCAACTTTCAGGAATTCAGCAGCGGCGACTTCGTCGGCGCCCTCTCGGAAACCCTGGAAGCGGAGTCCCTCACCCGGGTGCTCTACCCCGACGACTCGACGCTGCAGGGCCAGGGCCTGCGGTTCCTTCAGGAATACTTCCTGGTCGCCTGCTCACTGGCCGACCTGATCCGACGGTTCCGCGCGTCCGGGGCCCCCTGGAGCGCCCTGCCCGAAAAGGCGGCCATCCAGCTCAACGACACCCACCCGACCCTCGCGGTGCCGGAGTTGATGCGCATCCTGCTCGATGAGGCAACGCTGGCCTGGGACACCGCCTGGGATCTCACAGTCCGTACCCTCGGCTACACCAACCACACCCTGCTTCCCGAGGCGCTTGAACAGTGGCCGGTGGTCTGGTTCGAGCGCCTCCTGCCGAGACACCTGGAGATCATCTACGAGATCAACCGACGATTTCTGGAGGATGTCCGGTCGCGTTTCCCCGGCGACGAGCCGCTGGTTCAGCGGGTCAGTCTGATCGGCGGGGGTGCGTCCCAAAAGGTGCGGATGGCCCACCTGGCGATCGTGGGCTGCCACAGCACCAACGGCGTGGCCGCCATCCATTCGGGTCTGTTGCGGACCCAGACCGTCCCCGATTTCGCCGCCCTGTTTCCGGAACGCTTCAACAACAAAACCAATGGCGTCACCCCACGCCGATGGCTCCGCCTCTGCAACCCCGAACTGTCCGCGGTCGTTTCCGGGGCCATCGGCGACGGCTGGATCGCAGACCTGTCGCAACTCGCCCGACTGCGGCCCCTGGCGGAGGACGCTGGATTTCGCGACGCGGTCCGGGACGCCAAACGGGCCGCCAAGGTCCGGTTTGCCAGCTGGCTGAAGACATCCCTTGGACAGTCCGTGGATCCCGACTCCCTATTCGACTGCCAGGTCAAACGCATCCACGAGTACAAGCGGCAGTTGCTCAACGCCCTGCGCATCGTTGTGCTCTACCACCGGCTCCGTGCGAATCCCGGCCTGGATCTGGCGCCACGGACCTTCTTCTTCGCGGGCAAGGCCGCGCCCGCCTACCACCTCGCGAAGGTCATCATCAAGTTCATCAACAACCTGGCCGGCACCATCGCGGGAGACCCCGCGGTGCGGGACCGGATCCGGGTGATCTTCCTCCCTGAATACTGTGCGACGCTTGCCGAGCGGCTGATCCCGGCCGCCGATGTCTCCAACCAGATCTCAACCGCCGGATACGAGGCCAGTGGCACCAGCAACATGAAGTTCATGATGAATGGCGCCCTCACCCTCGGAACCCGCGACGGCGCCACCATCGAGATGGCGCAGGCGGCGGGGGAGGAGAATTTCTTCTTTTTCGGACTGACCGCAGAGCAGGTGAGTGCCAGTGCCGGCTGGTACAGTCCTTGGTGGCATCGGGACCATGAACCCGAGACCCGCGACGCGCTTGAGGCGATCGCATCCAACGGATTCAGCGCGTACGAACCCGGGGTGTTCGGACCCATCCTCGATGCCCTCCTCACGCACGGCGACCACTTCCGGCACCTTGCGGACTTGTCCTCGTACCTGGAGGCGGACGCGCGACTGCTGGCGCTGCGCGCGGATCCCCATAACTGGTGGCGGCGCGTGGTGCTCAACGTCGCCGCCTCCGGCTGGTTTTCCAGCGACCGGACCATCTCCGAATACGCCGCAGAGATCTGGAAGGCGGCTCCCTGCCCCGTGCCCTGATGCGTGCAGGGCCCGCAGTGACGGCGCGGCCATGGGGTGGTGCGGCATCGCGACGAGGTGGCGTGCCACGGGGCTTGCGTGGATCCCGGAGCGAACCGGCGGGAGCCGGATTCGCCGTTCGGGGCGCGGAGCGGCCTTGGCGGCCAACTCCCCCGATCTTGTTTCGTCAAGGGCCGAAATCGAGGCAGACTGCCTCTTGGGTACTCCGGGCGTAGACGCGCCCTTGGCTCAGTGCCGGGGTGGTCCAACATTTGCCCGCAAGCACCTTGGCCCGCGCCAGCTCCCGATACCGCAATGGCTCGGCGGCGATCAGCACCAGATGTCCATCGTCGCTCAGCGCCAGAATCTGGCCGTCGGCAAGAATCACGTTGCCTGGCCCAAACCCGGGCTGTTCCCAGGTGACCTTCCCCGTGGCCGCGTTGACGCACTTGACCGGGCCGCTCCCATATTCCTTGAACTGGAACATCCCGTAGAGGTGGCCCTCCCGCAGCACCGGCGTGGACCAATGATTGGCGAGTGGGTTGTTGCCTTCAAACCGGTAGACCGGCGACGCCGTCCAGCGGTCGCCCTCCCGCGTCACCCGGCACGCACCCGCGCCAACTCCATAGCCGGCCGAGCAATACACCAGATCCCCGGCGACCACCGGCGAGGCGGCGGTCGAAGTCCGGAACGGGAATGCAAAGCGCCACAGCTCGACTCCGGTGCCCGGGTCCACCGACAACAGCCCGGATTTCAGGAAGTAGATCACCTGGCGTTGCCCATGGAGCGTTGCCGGCGTTGGCGTCGCGTGGGTCATGGTCTCGTCAAACCCCTTCCAAACCACCGATCCATCCGATTTTCGAAACGCGATGAGCGATTGTCCCGCGCCCCCTCCGGCCACCAACACCAGATCGCCTTCCACGACGGGCGAGGCCGCGTTCTGCCAGGTGATGTTCCGTCCGGCAAAATCCTTCATGAGATCGCGCTCCCAAACCGGCGCCCCCGTTCCGGCGTCAAGGCAGCTCACCACCAGCTTTCCGGAAGTCACGAACACATGATCGCCATCCAGGGTGGGTGTCGAACGGGGACCATCGCCCCCCTTGTTGCTCCCCGCACCGGAATCGCCGCCGCCGTCGTACTTCACGGGGCCCAGCGGACGGGTCCACAACTCCGCCCCAGTATCCGCAGAACGCGCCACCACCACCTCCTGGGGCGCCCCGTCCACCGTCCGGAGCTCCAGCGTGATGGCGCGGCCGTTGCCCACCGCGAAGGAACTGAACCCGTTGGAACTCGGCACGCGCCAAAGCACGCGGGGCCCTCCCGGCGGCCAGGGAGACGGCACCGACTCCACGGTGGAACCATCGCCGTGCGGGCCGCGGATGAAGGCCCAGTCCGAGGCGGTTGCAGGCATCGCACAGGCGGCGGCGATGAGGAGAAATTTCAGGGGACGACTCATGGCGCAGTTTCCCCGCGAGTGTCGTCGCGACGCCTGAGGATTCAAGCGAACCTTGCGCACGAATCCGGTTCATTCCGCTCCCGGGCTCTTTTGATGGCGCGGCGGCGGAATCCGCGGTACGCAACATCCATGGACGGCTTCATTGGCGGCGAAACCGCGCTTCCCGGCAGCCTGGTCACCGACGTCCAGGTGGCGCGCCTCGTCTCGCGGACGTGCCCGCAGGAGGCCTATCGAGGCCGCCGCATCCTGCTCATCATCCCCGATGGCACCCGCACGGCCCCAATCGGCCTGATGTTCAAGACCCTGTTTTCCCAACTGGGCGGCATCACCCGCGCCTTCGACATCCTCATCGCCCTGGGGACCCATCCCCCGATGTCCGAGGAGGCGATCTGTGATCGCCTGGAAATCGGCATCGAGGAGCGGCGGACCACCTTCGCAAGCGTCCAATTCTTCAACCACGAATGGGACAATCCGGCCGCGCTAAAGCCACTCGGGGTGCTGGCCGCGGATGAAATCCGGGAGCTGTCGGGGGGGCGGTTCGCCATGGACGTTCCGGTGGCGGTCAACCGCCGCGTTTTCGACTACGACGAGGTGATCATTGTTGGCCCCGTCTTTCCGCACGAGGTGGTGGGAATGAGCGGCGGCAACAAGTACCTGTTCCCGGGAGTCGGCGGCCCGGACATCCTGAATTTTTTTCACTGGCTTGGCGCGGTCGTCACCAACGCCGCCATCATCGGAAATGCCCGAACCCCCGTCCGCGCGGTCGTGGACCGCGCAGGGGCGCTCGTGAAGGTGCCCAAGAAGTGCTTTGCCCTGGTGGCCAAGGGGGACGGTGCCGTCGGGATCTTTGCCGGCACGCCAGAGGCAGCCTGGGAACGCGCCGCCGAAATGTCCGCGCAACATCACATCGTCTGGAAGGACCGCGACTATCACACGATCCTCTCCTGCGCGGCGCCGATGTACGACGAGTTGTGGGTGGGAGCGAAGGCGATGTACAAGCTGGAGCCAGTCCTGGCGGACGGCGGCGAGCTGATCATCTTTGCGCCTCACCTGAAGCAGGTCAGCGTCGTTCACGGCCAGTTGATTCGCGAGGTCGGCTACCACTGCCGCGACTATTTCCTCAAGCAATGGGACCGATTCCGCCACCTGCCCTGGGGTACGCTGGCGCACTGCACACATGTGTTCGGCTCCGGGACCTACGAGAACGGCGTGGAGACCCCGCGCGCGCGGGTGACCCTGGCCACGGGGATCCCGGAGGCCGTCTGCCGCGAAATCAACCTGGGCTACCGCGACTGGCGCGCGCTACGACCGGAAGCCTTTGCGAATCGCGAGGACGAGGGCGTGCTGCTGGTGCCCAAGGCCGGGGAGCAGCTCTATCGGAAGCGGGAATCGCCGAAGCCCATGTGACTGCCGGACCGGACCCACAACCGCCGATCACGCCAGGATGCCGCGGATCACCGCGCCATGCACGTCGGTCAGGCGGAATTCGCGGCCCTGGAACCGGTAGGTCAGGCGCTCGTGATGGATGCCCATCAGATGCAGCAGGGTCGCCTGCAGGTCGTGCACGTGCACGGGATCCTGCACCACGTTCATCCCGAGTTCATCGGTCTCCCCGTAGCTGAGGCCCGGTTTCACGCCGCCGCCCGCCATCCAGGTGGTGAATGCATAGGGGTGATGGTCGCGACCCCACCGCTTCCGGTCCTCCAGCTTGCCCTGGATGAACGGCGTCCGGCCGAATTCTCCGCCCCAGACCACCAGGGTGTCCTCCAGCAGTCCGCGCTGCTTCAGGTCGCGAACCAGGCCGGCTGAGGGCTGGTCGGTGTCGCGGCACTGCGTGTAAAGCTCGGTGGTGAGACTGCTGTGTTGATCCCAGCCCGCGTGCATGACCTGGACGCAACGCACCCCCCGCTCGATGAGGCGCCGCGCCATCAGGCAGTTGTAGGCAAAGGTGCCCTGTTCGCGGACCGACGGTCCATAAAGGTTCAGCACGGACTCCGGTTCCCGTGACAGGTCGGCGAGCTCCGGGACGCTGGCCTGCATGCGGAAGGCCATTTCGTACTGCGCAATGCGCGTCGCGATCTCCGGGTCCCCGTGCGCTTGAAGTTTCAGGGCGTTGAGGGCGGCGACATCGTCGAGCATCGCCCGGCGGGTCATCCGGCTCATGCCCGGCGGATCGCCCAGATACAACACGGGCTCGCCGCTGCCGCGGAACTTCACGCCCTGGTAGCGGGAGGGCAGGAATCCCGATCCCCAGTAGAAGTCATAGAAGATCTGTCCGCAGGTCGTGCCCTTGCTCACCGAGGTCATCACGACGTAGGCCGGCAGGTTTTCAGCGACGCTGCCCAGCCCGTAGGCCAGCCACGCCCCCAGCGTCGGACGCCCGGGAATCTGCGCCCCGCTGAGGAGGAGCGAAATGCCGGGGGCATGGTTCACCGCGTCGGTGTGCAGGCCCTTCACGAAACACAGGTCATCCGCAATCGCCGCCGTGTGCGGCAAAAGATCGCTCACCCACGCGCCGCTCTCCCCACGCCGGTGGAACGGTTCGATCGGGGCCAGCAACAGTTTCCCGTCGGCCTGGCCCGTCATCGTGCTGAAACGTTTGCCGGCAATGGACTCCACCGGAACTGGCTGCCCGTGCAACTCCTGGAGGCGCGGCTTGTAATCAAAGAGGTCCACATGGGTTGGCGCCCCGTTCTGGAACAGGTAGATCACCCGCTTCGCGCTTGGCGCGCGGTGCGGCAGGTCGGGCAGGCCGCCGGACGGTGTCGCAAGGACGCCGTCACGCGCGAACAGCGCCGCGAGCGCCCCCAGACCGATTCCGGCACCCGAGCGTCCGAGAAATTCACGACGGGACCACAGGAAACGGGACGCCGCGCCCGCCGTCATGTCCTCCGGGTGGGTGGAGCCTCCCGGTGAGCCGTGCGCAAAAGTCGTCACCTCCGGGCCTGCTGGCCGTTGCGCCCGCACCTCATCCTTCATGGTTCCTCCCTCCCCCGGTGGAGGGATTCCGTCAAGGAGTCCCGCAGGATCCCGAAGAACGCCCCGCCGGGTCGCCCCACTGGTTGCTCAAACGGCCGCGCGCCCGGATTCCTCCACGGCCGGCGCCGGGCCATCCCTCGTGTGTGGGTTCTCATTCCTTGGTCAAGGCCTCGTCCAGGTTGAGCAGGGTGCTGCAAAGCAGCATCCAGGCGGCGTGCTCCGGCGCCTCGAGGCCGGGGACGCCCGGAGCCTCGCCCGCGGCCACCAGGGCAGCCGCGGCTTCCGGATCCCTGCGAAATGTTCCGCGATGGCGATCGAGTCCGCGCTGGAGCACGTCGAGTTCCTCCGTCGTTGGATCCCGCCCCAGCACCCTCCGGCACGCCGCCGCAAGGCGCCCGGAATCGTCGGGATCGTCGCCTTCAAGCAGCACGCTGGCGAGCACTCGGGCCGCCTCGAGATGGGCCGTGTCATTGAGGGTCAGCAACGCATGCAGCGGCACATTGGTCCGCGGCGTCCTCACCGTGCAGGTCTGGCGGCTCGCCACGTCAAAAAACATCGTGGGACCGACAATCCGGCGCCAGAAGACATAGACGCTGCGCCGGTACAACGCAGCGCCATGATCCTGATCATAGCGCTTGTTCCCAAAGGTGGCTTCCTCCCAGATCCCGGGTGGCTGGTAAGGCTTCACCGCGGGCCCGCCCGCCGTCTCCGCGAGAAGGCCGGAGGCGGCCAGCGCCGCGTCGCGAATCATCCACGAGGGCATTCGAAAGCGCGGTCCGCGCGCCAGAAGCCGGTTTTCGGGGTCCTGAGCCGCCAGGTCAGGCGGGACCACGGACGACTGGCGGTAGGTCCCGCTGGTGACCAGCAGGCGCAACAGTCGCTTCACATCCCAGCCAGACTCCATGAATTCACAGGCCAGCCAGTCGAGGAGTTCCGGATGCGACGGGTGCTCGCCCTGCACGCCAAAATCTTCCGAAGTCTTCACCAACCCGGTACCGAACAACGCCTGCCACCAGCGGTTGACCGCCACCCGCGCGGTCAACGGGTTGCCGGGCGACACCAGCCATCGCGCAAGCCCGAGACGGTTGGAGACCGACAGCGTCCCCGTCGTAGCCAGTGCGGACGGCAGGGCCACGTCCACCTCGGTGGTCGGCTCCAGGTAGCTCCCGCGGTTCAGGACAAAAGTGGGCCGTGGGCTGGCGACGTCGGCCATCACCATGACGCGCGGGATGGATCGGGCCAGTGCGTCCAGGGCCGCCTGCGCTTCACGCTGCCGCTCGATGACGGAGGCATAGCCGGGATCAGACTCCCGGAAATGGGTGGCGAGCTTCTCCAATTTCGAGACATCGCGCCCGCCCGGCAACGCCTTGAGCACTTCCAGAATTTCGCGTGGCAACTCCGCAGAGTCGGGGCCTTCGGACCCGTCCGGTCCCGACTCGCCGGCAAACTTCAGGGCCTCGGCCGCCGTCGTGGCCGCTACGGCCGCACTCCGTTCCGCCTCCAGCAACTCACCTCGGGCGACCTGAACGTCATCCGGCATCTCCAGCACCGGGGGAGTCTGCGGATTACCGCCGCTGCCATCCACGGCCGTGCGATTAAAGAACGCCACGAGACTGAAGTAATCGCGCTGGGTGTGCGGGTCATACTTGTGGTCGTGGCAGCGGGTGCAGTTGTAGGTCGCCGCCAGCCACACCGTGGCAACCGTCTCCGCCTGGTCAAAGAGGTAGTCCACACGGTTCTCCTCGGGGATCCGACCGCCCTCGCCGTTGATCATGTGGTTCCGCAAAAAGCCGGTGGCCAGCGTCGCCTCCCGTGGCGCCTCCGGCATCAAATCACCCGCGATCTGCCAGAGGGTGAAGGTGTCGAATGGGAGATTCCGGTTGAACGCCGAGATCACCCAGTCGCGCCAGGGCCACATCGTCCGCTCGGAGTCGCCCTGATACCCATTGGAATCAGCGTAGCGCGCCGCCTCCAGCCAGTCCCAGGCGAGCCGTTCCCCAAGGCGGGGCGAGGCAAGCAACCGGTCCACCTGCCGTTCGTAGGCCGCGGGGTCGGGATCCCGGACGAACGCCGCGACCTCTTCAGGCGTCGGCGGCAGCCCGGACAGGTCCAAACTCACCCGACGGAGCAGGGTTTCCCGCGACGCCTCCGGAGCGGCCACCCATCCCTCGTCGCGCAGGCGGGTCGCGACGAAGGCATCCAAAGCATTCCGGACGCCCGCCATCCCGCCCTCCGAAACCGGGGGGACCGGTCGTTGGGGCGGCTCGTACGCCCAGTGGCGCCCCCACGGGGCGCCCTCCTCGATCCACGCCCGGATCCGGTCCCGCTGCGCGGCGGACAGCCGGCGGTTGGACTCCGGTGGCGGCATGACGTCATCGGGGTCGCCTGCGTTGATGCGCCGCCAGAGTTCACTCCGCTCCGCATGGCCCGGGACGATGGCCCGCTCCCCGCTGCGTCCCGCACCCCGGGCCCCGTCCGGAGTGTCGAGTCTCAACCCCGCCTTTCGGGCCCCGGAATCGGGTCCGTGGCAGGCAAAGCAGGCATCCGACAGCACCGGCAGAATCTCGCGCGCGAAGTCCACCGCCGCGCCCGCGCCGCCGCCACTCACGAGCAATCCCGCGGCAACTCCAATGACCTGATGGCAGCGCATGATTCCGGCAGACGCAGAGACGATGACATCGCCGCAAACCCGCCGAAAGTCCCGAGCCGGGGTTTGTCGTGCTGCCCGACGGGCCGCTTCGGACGCCGCCATCTTCGGGCCCGGACGGGATCCGGGAGGACGACACGCCATCGCTTTCCGCCTTTGAGGCTCCTTGATCCCTCCCGGTCAGCATTCCGATCCTTCATCGCGCCTCTCCAAACCGCCCCCTTCGACCCGCCAGCGGACCCGTTCGGCCCCCAGATCCCGCGGCCACGCCTCGGTGGTGCAGGTCATGAACACCTGCCCGCCCGCTCGACGACATTGGGTGAGCAACGGCAGAAATCCGGTGCGCCGGGCGGCATCCAATTCCCCCAGTACGTCATCAATCAGCAGGACGGGCGCCGTGCCATGGAGTTCGGTCAGGAACTCCGCCTGCGCCATCTTGAGCGCCAGCGCCAGCGAACGCTTTTGTCCCTCGCTGGTGTACGGACCCGCCGCCTGTCCATTCACCGTGAGTGACAGGTCATCGCGGTGGGGGCCGACCAGCGTCGTCCGCTGGATCCGTTCGCGCGACCGGCTGTTGGCCATCGCCACCGCCAGGTCGCCGCGCACCGACGGGTGATAGGCAAGCCCCAAAGCATCCGCGCCCGTGGAGATGTCCCGGAACGCGCGCTCCACACCGGGGGCAATCCCGGGCACCAGCTCGCTTCGGGCCGCCATGAGGGCCTCGCCGCAGCGCACCAGTTCGCCTGAGAACGCCATCAGCTGGTCCTCGTCAGGCTGCGGCCGTTTCAGCAGCGCGTTGCGCAGGCGAAGCGCCTGGGTGTAGCGGAGCAACAGCGGCAGGTACTCCGGACGCGACTGCACGAGCAGAAGGTCCAGAAAACGGCGCCGGACCCGGGCCAGACCCTTGATCAACTGCACATCCTCGGCGCAGAACACCACCGCCCTCAGGGTGCCCATGTAGTCGGCAACCCGACGCACCGGCGCCCCATTGAGTGTCAGGCGCCGCTCCCCGGGAGACCAGTAGGTCCTCACCTCCGCCGTCCCGGTGCCGACGATCCTGCCGCCGACAAAGTAACCCTTGGCCCCGTGCCGGACCATCTGGCCCCCCCCTGCCCCGCGAAAGGAACGCAGCGTCGCGAGCAGGTAGATCGCTTCAAGCAAGTTCGTCTTGCCCTGGGCGTTCCGACCCGACAGCAGATGAAACCCGGGGCCGAAACTGGCATCCAGCCGCTCGTAGTTCCGAAAGTCCCGGAGTCGCAGATCCGCCAGATGCACGCGGCCATGGTGCGGTGAAAGCCCGGCGCGGGAAAGTCAGGTGCCACTTCACGCCCACTCGCGACGGGAGCAATGGTTCGCTAGGATGTCCCGGTGCAGGGGTTGTGGGCATGGCTTGGAAGGACTGCGCTCAGGGTCGCCGCCGGCGTCTGGGCGCTGGTTGCGGCCGCCGAAACCGTCGAATTCCGGGAGCCGCGGCTGGTGGCCTACGAGCTGACGGAGGCTCCCATCATGACACGATCGCTGGCCGCAGGTGCGCCGGGACCTGAATGGATTCCGGCGCGGCGCACCGGCCGTCCAGACGCTGTCGCCCTGGGACGCCGCATCGTGCTCCGGTTGCAACCTGGGAGCCGTTTCGATGAATTCCCGGAACTGAACCGGATGGCGCTGTGGCGTCAGGTGGATGAGCGGACCCGGGTCCTCGAGGCGGCGGACGCGACCGCCGCGGTCGCCAGCGCGGCGGCGCTTTCACGGAGGTCCGGGGTGGAAGTGGCCGTTCCCACGGTCCGGCGCGCTTCCCTGCGCCGCCATTTCCCGTACGCGCCCCGCCCCGACGATCGGTACTTTCCGCTGCAGGTGGCCCTTCAGTCGCCGGCATCACCCGGGGCGTTCCTCGCGGACGGCCCGGATCTCAATGTGCGCGGGGCCTGGCCCCTGGGCCGGGGTGCAGGGGTGACCGTGGCGGTGGCGGATGACGGCATGGAACTGACCCACGCGGACCTGGCGGCCAATGCCACCGGACCGCACCGAAATTTCCACAATGACCGCACCGACGGAACCCACTGGACGGATGCCCTATACCACGGCACGGCGGTCGCCGGCCTGATCGCGGCAACCGCCAACAATGGCATCGGCCTCGCCGGGATTGCTCCGGAGTCCCGGCTCGCCAGCTGGGTCATCTTCGATGCGGACGGCGAACTCCCCGACGATGCCGCCATGGCGGAAATGTTCCAGGCCGGGGGGGACGTCGTGGCGGTTCAGAATCATTCCTGGGGCAATTCCGACTTCCTGTTCGTGGAACAGCGCCTGCTGGAGAACGAGGCCATCCGGGATGCCGTGGGACATGGACGGCACGGGCTGGGCACCATCCTGGTGCGCTCCGCCGGCAACACCCGAGAAACCGACTACAACTTCCGCCGCGGCTCCGGGGACGCGAACCTCGACGGGTATGCCAACGACCCGCGCCAGATCACCGTTGCGTCTGTGCGGGCCGACGGACGGTACGCCTCCTACAGCACCCCGGGTGCCTGCGTGCTGGTCGCCGCACTCAGCGGCGACAGTCGGGCGGGACAGGCGGGTCTCGTCACGACCGACCGAACGGGAGCGGCCGGACTCAACCGCTTCAACGTTGCTGGAGATCCGACCGCGGCAGACTACCTGGCTGGCGCCCAACGGTTCAGCGGCACATCGGCATCCGCGCCCCTGGTGAGCGGCTGTGTGGCCCTGATTCTTTCCGTCAACCCGCGCCTGACCTGGCGGGATGTGCCGCAGATTCTGGCGTTGTCCGCGCGCCAGACCGATCCCTCGGCGTCCGACCTCCAGACCAACGGCGCCGGGTTCCTGGTGAGCCACGACACCGGATTCGGAGTACCCAATGCGGCGACCGCGGTCCGACTTGCCAGGAACTGGGTCCCGCAGCCCGCAGCGAACAGCGTGCGGCTTTCCCGGATCACCGGCAGCCCAATCCCGGACGGTGCCTCCGAAGCGGGCCTTCGCCTGGAGTTCGCGGTCACCCATCCCCTCTCAGTCCAGCACGCACAGGTGAGGGTTCAGTGGAGCCACGACCGGGGACAGGACCTGGAAGTCCGGCTCATCGCTCCGGCAGAGACCCGTTCGCAATTGCTGCGTCCCGGCTCCGCGGACGCCCCGGTGCCGCCGGAGTGGACCTTTCTCTCGGTGCTCCACCTCGGCGAGAGCAGCCTGGGCTCCTGGTTTCTCGAAATCGTGGATCACCAGCCCGGCATCGCCGGCCGGCTTCATTCGGCGGAACTGATCCTGACCGGCCGCACGATCCGGGATTCCGATGCGGATGGTCTGGATGACGACTGGGAACGCGACCGGCTGAAAACCCTCGCCTGGGGGCCACGGGACGACCCGGACCGCGATGGATGGTCCAACGCTGCGGAGGCCCTCGCCGGAAGTGATCCCGACCTCAACGAGACGCCGTGGGTCGCCACCCTCGATCTCAACCCCGAGGAACCCCCACGCCTCGCCTGGCCCTCGACTCCGGAGCAGCCGGCGGAAATCTGGGGCACACCGCAAGCCGGCCTGCCGTGGAGGTTGTTGACCAACGCCCCCGGGCGTGTTCAGGAGGCCGGTTGGTGGGTTCCGGAGGGGCTGACCGAACGTCTGTTTCAGATTCGGGCCCCGTTCTGAGCCGTCCGGAGCCCGCGGCACCGCTATTTGGGAATCCAGCCCGTCAGCCAATAGGCCTGGATCATGACCAGGATCCCCATCAACACCGCAAGCACGACGCTGTGCCAGAACACGGACCGGAGCACGGTGCCGGCATCCGGACTGTCGGCGTGTCCCCCGGTCGCCACGCTGGCCACCACGATGCTTTGGGCATCAATCATTTTTCCCATGACGCCTCCGGAACTGTTGGACGCCGCCATCAGCACCGGGGACAGATTGAGCTGCTGTGCCGTCACCTGCTGCAGATTGCCAAACAGAACATTGGACGACGTGTCGCTCCCGGTCAGGGCGACCCCGAGCCATCCGATCAGCGGCGAGAAGAAGGGAAACAGGATCCCGGTACCGGCCATGGCCAGCCCCAGGGTGGTGTCGGTGCCGCTGTAACGGGTGGTAAAGCCCAGGGCCAACATGAGCGCAATCGTCAGCAACGAAACCCGGAGGCTCCACAGGGTGCGGCCGTAAATCGCCGCCAGTCGCCGGGGCCCCACGCCAAGGGCCATCCCCGACAGCAGTCCGGCCAGGAGCAACGCCGTCCCCGTCGCCGACAGGAGATTCCCCTGAAAAATCGCGGGCTCCGGCTCCGGTTGCGGCACTGCCGGGGGCACGCGCACCACAGCCCGGTGCAGCCAGGGAACCTCCAGCGACGGCGCGAACCAGCCGTTGAGTGTGGACTTGACCGATGGCAGACCCCACACAAACACCAGCACCGTCAGGAACACCCAGGGGATCCAGGCACGCCATGGACGTCCGGACGCCGCCACCGGCTGCCGCTCCGGCGCGGGCGCCGGGGATTCCCTCCGGTCGCGGGGCCGCCACCAGCGCATGAAGACGACCAGCGATCCCATGGAACCGACGGATGCCACGATGTCCACCAGCCACGGTCCGTGGAAATTGCTGACCACAAACTGCAGGATGCCAAAGCTGAGACCGGTCACCAGGCACGCAGGCCAGACCGCCAGCATCCCCCGCCACCCCACCTGCGCCGCCACCAACCAAAAGGGGACGATCAGCGAAAAAATGGGCAACTGGCGTCCGACCATCGCACTCAGGTCCATGACGTCGAGATTCGTGATTCGCGCCAGGGTCAGCAGCGGCGTGCCCAGGGCGCCGAACGCCACGGGCGCCGTGTTGCCGATCAGGGCCAGTCGGGCGGCCTCCAGCGGACGAAACCCAAGTCCGATCATCAGCGCCCCGGTGATGGCCACGGGAGCTCCGAATCCCGCCGCCCCCTCGATGAAGGCGCCGAATCCGAACGCAATGAGCAGCGCCTGGATGCGACGGTCCCCGGACACCCCGGCCACCTGCTGCTGCAGCACCGCAAACTGACCGGTGCGTACTGAGAGGTTGTAGATGAAGATGGCGTTGAGAATGATCCATCCGATCGGAAACAGGCCGAAGGCGGCCCCGTAGGCCATGGCGGCCCCCGCCAGCCGGGACGGCATTTCGTACACCCCGATCGCCAGCGCGAATGCCACCGCCAGACCTGCCAGGGCCGCGAGCTGCGCCCGCACGTGCCAGAAGGCGAGCAACCCCAGGAGGGTCACCACCGGCAGCGTGGCGACCAATGCGGACACTCCCAGACCGCCCAGCGGCGCGTAGTTGTGCGACCACGTCATGACGCGCCGTTCCCCGTCATGGAGTCCCGGATCACCTGGACCGTGTGCCGCACCGGCACCGCACGCCCCAGCGCCTTCAGATGCACCTCAAGCTGGTTCAGACACCCGATGTTCCCGGATACCACGAGGTCCGCACCGGAATCCACCACCGCCTGCGCCTTGCGCCGACCCAGCGAGGACGCGAGCTCAGGCTGGTCGAGGTTGTAGCTGCCGGCACTGCCACAGCAGAACTCGGGATCCGACAACTCCACCAGCTCGACCCCGGAGATGGATCGCAGGAGATTCCTTGGGGCCTGACGGACCCCCTGCGCGTGCACGAGGTGACAGGCGTCGTGGTACGCGACCCGCAGTCGTGGGGTTCGGAGGGGCGTGCGCAGGCCAAGACGCGCAAGGAACACGCTCACATCCTCAACCCGCCCGGCGAGCTCCCGGGCCCGACCTTCATCATCCGTTCCCCGCAGCATCAACGGGTATTCGTGGAGGGCCGACCCGCAACCGGCTGCCGTGGTAAGGATGGCATCCACGTCCGACGGAAACGCCGCCAGATTCACACGCGCAAAATGGCGGGCGGCGTCCTGGTCCCCGGTGTGCCAGGAAAGGCCTCCGCAGCACCCCTGCCCGGACGGCACCCGGACCTCCACGCCGTTTCGGGTCAGGACGGCAACCGTCGCGGACAGGATGTCCGGCGCGAGCACCTGCTGCGCACAACCTGCCAGCAGGGCCACTCGGGCGCGCCGGGGCGGGACGGCTTGGACACGTTCCGGCCAGGATTGGGCCGGCGGCAGCGCGGCGGGCAGCAGGTCGGTCATGGGCTGGAGAGGCCCGGGCACCGGCAGCCAGAGCCGCCGCGCCCAGGTGCCCAGGCGGACGGCCCAGCGGAACCGACGCGGGTGGGGCAGCGTCTGGGCGACCACATACCGTCGGAATCGTTCACCCCACGGACGACGCACCCTGGATGCCGCCAGGGCACGAAACGGGCTGATGAGGTCGCGGTACGGCACGCCGCTCGGACAGGCCGGCTCGCAGGCGAGGCAACCCAGGCAGCGCTCCACATGCGGCTGCGCCGCCGTCCACGGCATGGCCCCCTCCAACACCGACTTCATCAACACGATGCGGCCCCTCGGGGAATCCATTTCCTGGCCAAGCTCCCGGTACGTCGGACACGCCGCGAGGCAAAAGCCGCAATGGACACACCGCGACACGGCCTCGGCCATGGGATCACCGAAGGCACCGAACTGGCGGACGGGAATGGCGTGGAGCATCAGGAATCGAGTGGAGGAAACCGATGCGCGGGATCCAATGCGAGCTTCACCGCGGATTCAACCGCCGCGCGAGGTGATCGGGACCACCACAGCGGTGCATCGCCCCGCAGGGTCAGGCCCTCCAACCCGAGGCGCGCCAGCGTGGACCCCACCGCTGTCATCGTCCCGGGATCCTCCCAGGCCACCCAAGCCACCGTACCACCGGCACCCACCTGATGCCGGACCCCCTCAATCGCATTCAGAGCCGGCGTCAATGCCTCCGTGTCCACCGGCGTCAGCGGCACCTTGACCAGGACTCCTCGCTGCGGCGCCCAGTCAAACTCGCGCAGGGAATCCATCACATCCGTCCCCGGCGACTCGCGCTCCCCGGGGAGTTCCGCAAGAACGTCCGCGGCCAATGAGGACATTGCGGATTCCGGTCCCGCCAATCGGACCCAGACATCGCAGCATCCGGGAACCCCCTCCACGGCCACCGGTTCCCATCGGGAGCGACCAACGACACGAAACACGCGCAACCGGTCCGCGGGGGTGGCCGCCCGCAATCGAAGGGTGACCGCCGCGTCGGGACGCGGAAACACCTTGAACGTCAGCTCCCCCAGCATCCCGAAGCGTCCCAGGCTCCCGCAAAAGAACTTCGGCAGATCAAAGCCCGCCGCGTTTTTCACCACCTTGCCCCCCAGCTGAAGCAGACGGCCCGCTCCGTCCACAAACCGGACTCCCAGAATGAAGTCGCGCACGCCGCCAAAGCGAACCCGGCCCGGCCCGCTCAGGCCTGCCGCAACCGTACCCCCGAGCGTGGCCCCGGCCCGGACCAGCGGCGGATCGAATGGCAGGTACTGGCCGCACGCCGCAAGCGTGTTCATCAACCGCTCCAGCGGAATGCCGGCCTGTGCGGTGAACGTGAACTCCTGCGGCTCGTATTCGACCATGGCGGACAAGGCCGCCGTCGAGATGCGCACCCCTTCGGCCGTGGTCAGTCGCGGCTTGGTCCCGGCGCCGACCGGAACGACCCGTGGTACGGACCGGATCGCCTCAGCCAGCTCCTTCAATGACGCGGGCTGGTGCATGGGGTTCATCAAGGCAATGCCGGCAGTCGAAGCGCCATGGTGCGGGAAATTCAGACGACCCGCCTACGGTACGGGCCCCCGCTCACCGACTCCAACCCCTTAAACATTGGGCCATGAACTTCGGGAGGCCCTTCGCCTTGGCGCCCGATTGGTTCCGTCAATGGCGGCTCCATCCCGGTAGGGCGAGCCTCTCGGCGAACCGTGTGGTCATCTTGACTTTTGGCGCGTGTGGACTCCACAGGCGCACGGTTCGGCGGAGCCTCACCCCACCGGAGCCTCACCCCACCGGAGCCTCACCCCACCGGAGCCTCACCCCACCGGAGCCTCACCCCACCAGATCATCACCCAACCAGATCATCACCCAACCAGATCATCACCCAACCGGATCTCGAACTCACCAGCCCGCCCGTCGCCTCCGGCCGGCACGCCCTGAACTTGCCATCCCCGCGAGCGGCGCGGCAGTGTCCGCCCTCGTGAACCGCATCGTGGAATGTTTCGATTCGCTCCGGGCCCGCGGACGCAAGGGCCTGGTGGTGTACATCGGCGCGGGCGATCCAGACCTCCAGACCACGCTGCGGCTTTCCTTGGCGCTCGAGCGGGCCGGTGTGGACATCCTCGAACTTGGAGTGCCCTTCAGCGACCCGCTGGCCGACGGGCTGGTGAACCAGCTGGCCGCCCAGCGGGGGCTCGACAGCGGCACCACCCCCCCCGCAGTCCTCGACACGGTCCGGGCCATCCGGAGGGAATCCTCCGTCCCGATCGTGCTCTACCTTTACTACAACCTGCTCCACCGGGTCGGACCCGAGACGTTCATCCGCGACTGCGCGGCCGCCGGAGTGGACGGGCTGCTGGTGCTGGATCTGCCGCCGGAGGAGTCCGGCAGCCACGGGAAGTTGATGGACGCCTCCGGCCTGTGCCCGATCTACCTGGTCGCCCCGACCACGCCCGCCGAACGGATGGCGCTCATCGGCCCGCTGGCACGCGGCTTCATCTACTACGTGAGCCGCGAGGGGGTCACGGGCATGCAGACGACCGTGAGCGACACGATCGGGGCAATGACGGCGCGGATTCGCGCCCACAGTTCCCTGCCCATCGCCGTGGGGTTCGGGATTTCCAATGCGGATCAGGCCCGGGAGGTCGCCCGCCACGCAGACGCCATCGTTGTGGGCAGTGCCGTGGTGAACCGCATCGCAGAACTGGGCCGTTCCCCACGGTTGATTCCCGAAGTCACCGCCTTCGTCACCTCGCTCTCGCAAGCCATCCAGTCATGATCCCCCCCTCCAGTTCCCGGTCAAAATCCCGGCCAAAGGCTCAATCCAAAACCCGTCCAACCGCCGCAGGTAGCCGCGCCGACCAGTATGTGATCATCATGGCCGGGGGTCGTGGCGAGCGGTTCTGGCCCGTCAGCCGTGAGGCGACGCCGAAACAACTCATCACGCTGCTGGGCCGGCGCTCGTTCCTTCAACAGGCCGTGGATCGCGTGAAGCCGGTCGTGCCCCTGAACAACATTCTGGTCATCACCAACCGGGTCCAGGCAGCCGCCGTCCGGAAACAACTGCCGGAACTGCCTGCCGAAAACGTCGTGGCCGAACCGGTGGGTCGCGACACCTGCGCCGCGGTGACCCTGGGCGCCGCGCTCGTCGGCGCGCGGTCCACGACCGCCACCATGGCCGTCCTGCCCGCCGACCATGTGATCCCCGATGCGAAGGCCTTCCAGCAGGTCCTCGCCGACGCCCTGGATCTGGCTTCGCACGGACAGGTGATCGTCACCATCGGCATCCGGCCGTCCGGTCCGGAAACCGGTTACGGCTACATTCGACACGATCTCACGCCGCTGCCGCCTCCCACCGGTGTGAAGCGCTACCGGACCCGGTTTTTCCGCGCCGAGCAGTTTGTCGAGAAGCCGGCGCTTGAAAAGGCCGTGGAGTATCTCGCCGCCGGCAATTACCGCTGGAACGCGGGCATGTTCGTCTGGTCGTTCGTCACGATCACCAACGCCCTCGAGAAGCATCAGCCGGACATGAACGCCGCCTGTCACCGGTGGTTCGACGCCGCGGGGCGTGGCGCCCGGAGTCTCGACCGCGTGCTGGCGCGGGAATACCCGGAACTCCGGAAGGTCAGCGTGGACTACGCGCTGATGGAGAAGGCGCACAATGTCGTGGTCGCCGACGGGACGTTCGACTGGGACGACCTCGGGGCGTGGCCCGCGCTGGCCCGGCACCTGCGCCGGGATCCGGAGGGCAATGCCGTCGTCGGCGACGTGGTCCATGTGGATGCCGCCCGCAACGTGGTTTGCGATGCCCGGACGACCGGGCGCTCCCCCATCGCCCTGGTCGGGGTGAAGGACAGCATCATCGTGCTGACCAACGACGCCACCCTGATTGCTGCGAAGTCGGAGGCGCAGAAGATCAAGGACCTCGTGCGCAAACTGGCCGCCAACAAGGCGACGTCCCGTCTGGTCTGACCCCGCCCGCGTCGCCGGCTGCCGGAACCGGGACGGAGCGACGAGGAGACCACGCGGGCCTTCAGCGCTTCGCAACGTGGATGCTCCCGCCGGAGGTGTTCAATGACACCTCCGGCCCCCCTCCGTTCACCTGGCCCACCACGGAGGAACCCTTGATGGTCCCCTGCACCGGCAAATCACAGGAGACACGCCCGCCCGAGGTGGCGGCACGAAGGTCCGCCTTGAAATCGCCCGGCACCGTGAGCCGGATGCTGCCGCCGGATGTGCTCAGGACCACCGGACCGGAAGCCCCATCTGAAAGCCCGGCGTTGATCGAGCCGCCCGCCGTCTGGGCACGGATGGTCCCGTGAATCGCGTTCAGCTTGATGCTGCCGCCCGAAGTGGTCCCCGTGAGGTCGCCGTCCACATGGTCGGCCTGGATGGTCCCGCCCGACGTGGTCATTTTCACGCGACCGCGAATGGCGTCCACGGTGATGTTGCCGCCGCTGGTCTGGGCCTCAAGGTCACCCTCGACCCGTTGCCACTGGATGCTCCCGCCGGAGGTCTGTGCAACGACGCGCCCCTGGAGGTCCGAGCCCCGGATCCCCCCGCCGGCAGTTCGCACATCCACATGATATCGTGCCGGAACCCAAACGGTGTGGCTTGCCTGCAGGTTGGCGTTCTTTGGCGACTTTCCGTCCTTCCATCGCATGCCGATTCGGACGTTCCCATCGGATTCCGTGTAGTCGAACTCGAGGAGATCCACGACCTTGTCCCCGAAGCTCAACCGGCCCGGCTTCAACACAGCTTCGTAGGCGACCACGTCCCGGTCGTGCGTCTTGACCTCCACGGAACCGCTCACCGCCTTGAAGGTCAGCGTGCCGCCGGCGGCGGCCGTCAGCTCCCGGGATTCAATGCGCTCCGAATCGGCCGCGAGGACCGAACCGGAGCCGAGGACGGAGAGTACGGCCACCAGGGCCGTCGCTGAAATGGGGGCGGGATTGCGTTTCATGAGAAGCGTTACGTTCCAAGGGAGCACCCGGGGATGGCTGCGGTAGTTTCACCTTTTACCCGGCACGCAGCACATTGGCCGGATTCAGGAGTGTGATAATGCAGGCGCTGCGCGTGGCGGCGAACTCGCCGGATCGAATTGGCGGCGTGGACGTTCGTTGAGGGGGCGCCGCATGGAGTCGGACCAATGACGGGTTTCGGCGTTGGGGGCGACTTCAATTCGCTCCATGCCGTTTCAGGATTTCGGCGATGTCCCGATGCCCGCACCGTGTCGCCCAGGCCAATGGTGTGGCCCACGGCGGGTCGTCGGGCACGTCGCGCCAACCTCGGAAATGAGAATCGCCGTTGGTCAGATGAATCGGCCGCCCACCGTCGGAACGGCG
Source organism: Verrucomicrobiia bacterium (assembly GCA_019634635.1). Classification (NCBI taxonomy): domain Bacteria; kingdom Pseudomonadati; phylum Verrucomicrobiota; class Verrucomicrobiia; species Verrucomicrobiia bacterium. The sequence continues at coordinate 39,820 of JAHCBB010000018.1, read as the reverse complement.
CGCATTGATGTCCGCGCCGCGCTTCAGCCACTCGCCGATGAAATCAATCTGCCGCGTCATCACCGCCCAATGGATCGGGTGTCACCCGCGTGAAGCAGATCCGGCGTGGCATCCAGCAACGCGCGCACCTTGGCCAGCGTCCGCTCGCGGATCGCGGCGGCGACTGGTTCACCATTTGGCGAAGCGCCGTGGCGTTCAGCGAACCTTGTTTCCAACAGCCGCTGTACTTCGGTGTAACCACGGTCGCGGGCGATTTCGATCAAACTGTCGTTGACCGCCGGCCCGTAAGGGTCGGGATCGCGTTCCAGAGCGCATCAATCAGAAGGGACAGGACAACGATCTGTAGATCTGGCGATGGCGGGTGGCTGATGAAGCCGGGATGCTATCGTCATGCGCCAGCGTCGTCTGAAGGCTCCCGCCTCATTTCCGGTCGCCCATGATCACTGCATGTCGCGGGTGGTGAAGCGGCACACATTGACCTCAATCCGGTGCGGGCCGGATTGGTGGAGGATCCCAAGGACGATCGCTGGTGCGGGTACGGGGCGGCGGCCGCCGGGGATGCCACGGCCCGTGAAGCCCTGGCCGCGGTGGTGGCGATGGCCCAACGACGGCCGGAGGTCGCTCAAGAACCCGGGCAGGCGTTGGCGACGTACCGGATGTGGCTCTTCGGACAGGGGGAGGAGCGGGAAGGAACAGCTCCGGACGGTGGATCGGCGCGGAAGGGATTTTCGCGGGAGGCGGTGCTGACGGTGTTGGCGGCGCGGAGGAAGGTCTCGTTGCCGGAGTACCTGCAACTGCGGGTGCGGTACTTCGCCGACGGGGCGGTGTTGGGAACGCGGGAGTATGTGGACGGGGTGTTTCACGCCCTGCAGGGGCGCTGGGGCCTCCGGCGTCGCGACGGCGCCCGGCCGATGCAGGGTCTGGCCGGCAACCTGTGCGTGCTGCGGGATCTGCGAAAGCAGGTCTTTGGCTGAGGGGCGATCGGGTGCGGACTGAACACCCCATCAAGTCGCAGGGTGAGCTGACTCTGGAGATGGCTCAAGCACTCCAGCCGTGCTGCCGACTGCCGCCTCGGGTCCGGCAGAAATTCAGCAGAATGTGATTCCAGTTCGCCCCTGAGCCTGGAAGCCCCATCGGTCGCTCGTCCCGTTCGTTTCCTCGGAAAGTGCCGGACGGACTCCAATACGCGCACCAATAGTTGTCCTGTCCCCTGGCGCTACCGCCAAAGGCGCCATCCAGATTCCGTGGGACCGCCACCTGCCCTCGGCCCTGATCCCGAAAACTTGTCCGTGACCGATTGCCCGTGACCCGGTCCAATGATGCAACTTTCGCGCTTCGATCCGTTAATCCACGAATGCAAAACCGGACTCAAATTGGGTTGGCCTTTGGTGCCGGTGCCGTGCTGGCCACGCTATGCACCGCCTTTCCGCTGCTCCGCTGGCACAACCAGCAATCCCAGCTCTTCTGGACGAAATCCGTCGATGACCAACTGCGGACCATGTCCCAGCTTCAGCGGGGCCAACCGGCCGAAGCCCTGCGGCGACTCGAACAACGTCTGCCTGGCATGGTGATTTCCGTGCATAGCTTCGGGCGGAACGCTCAAACCGATCCAATGCTGCGTTCGGCCAAGGAATTCTACCGGGAAACCGGCAAACCAATCCCACCCGAAATCGCATCGATCCTGTCGGCGTTTTGAAACTCGCTCTCCGCTTTGCACTTTCCGCGCCGGCCCATTCTCTTACAGCCATCAATGAAGCTGCTGGTCCTTCGTTCGGGCGGCCGTGAACACGACCTCGTCTGGAAGCTCGCGCAGTCGCGCCTCGTAACGCAGTTGTTCGTCGCACCCGGCAATGCGGGCACCGAGCTGGAGCGGCTCGCCAACGGTGCCGCAGTCGAGAACGACCCCATCGGTGCCGAGGACATCCCGGCGCTCGTCGTATGGGCGCAGGCCAGCCGGCCCGACTTCACGGTGGTCGGTCCAGACGGCGTGGAAGCAATGGGGTCGCACCTAGACTGTTGACATTTAGAGGCGAAAGACGCGGGACCATCGGCGCCTTAGGCGAGCGCCATCCACGGCGCCGTGAGTACGGCCGCCCGGCGGGGCGGATTTCCGCGCCGGGACGTCACCCGCGCGGGAGGCGCCGGTGCGTCGCCAAACCGCCGGATGATCGCCTCCGCGATGCCCGCGGTCAGGCCGCGGCGCGGATCACAAGGGAAGACCGCATCTTCAGGAAGGTGCCTCAGCACCGGTTCCGCCACGTCATCGAGAACGGCAATGCGCTGGATCCGGTGATCCGGATGACGGACGGACGCGTCCTCAAGCCACTGCTCGATTTCCACACCGCGGTCGGCGTTCCGCAGAATGGGCGTGCGCCCAAGAACCCGGTCGGATGGCAGGCCATGCCGCTGCCACAGGCCGCCGAGCACAAAGAACGGAAATCCGATCCGCCAGGCGGTCGAGAAGACCACGTGGTTCCGGGGATTGTGATCCAGGATCCGCCGCAACTCCCGGACGCAGCCCGGAGCGAAGACGTCCGGGTGCCGGCTGCCTTCAAGATTCAACACGCCGTCAATGTCCAAAAAGAGGATGTTCAGGTGCATCGCCGCGTGTGTACCACGGGTGTCAAGCCCGGACCCCGGCCGCCGATTGGTGACGGTGAGCCGGCGATACCGGTCCCCCGCAGCGATGGAATCAGTGAAACGTCCACCGGTGGTTATGGGCCTTGGCCGACGGGCACCGGGGTTCGTCGAGAACGACAGGGTGCCGGACGCGCAACGGCACGGATGGATGCCTGGAGTTTCCGAACCCGGTCTCAGATCCGTTCCGCGACATCGTGTGCCGGGACCGGGCCGGGCGACGCCGCCTCGAGGAGGCTGAACAATTCCCCCACCGAGTCGGCAAACAGCAGGGCGTCCATGTCACCGGCCCGCACGAAGCCCTCCGCCGCGGCCCGGCGCAGAAATTCCCGGAGGGGATCGTAATACCCGGCGACATTCAGGAAGGCGCACGGGGATTCATGAAGCCGCAATTGCCCCCAGGTGATGGACTCGAAGATCTCCTCGAACGTGCCGAAACCGCCGGGCATCGCCACGAACCCGTCGCTCATCCGGGCCATGATCTGCTTCCGCTCGTGCATGGTGTCCACCAGGTGCAGCTCGGACAGCCCGGGATGCGCCAGCTCCCGGTCCGCCATGAACCGCGGCAACACGCCGGTCACGGTTCCACCCCGGGCGAGCACCGCGTCGGCCAAGAGCCCCATCAGGCCGAGGTGCGCCCCGCCGTACACCAGCCCGATGCCACGGGAGGCGATCGCTGTCCCCAGCTCCCAGGCGGCGTCGGCATACTTCGGGGACGCCCCCGGACTCGAGCCGCAAAACACGCAAAGTCGCTTCATCATGCAACCTCGGAGATCCTACGGCGGAGTCGTCGCCCCCAGTTGGAGGCACACCCAATGCCGGGAATCCCGTGCAAACAGCGCACCCTCGGCGATGGCAAAGGGAGCCCGGGCTACCCGGCCCAACACCTGCGCTCTTGCGGCCGGCCGGAATCCATCTGGAACCGCCGGAGCCACCACCAGTTCTCCGGTTTCGAGGAGCACCACCAACCGGTCCCCCGCCAGCGCCAGTGTCCCGCCTCCGGGCGCCTCGTGACGCCAGCGGACGCGTCCGGTCGCCCACTCAACGCATCGCAGCTCGGCCCCGCGTTCCTGGCGGCCATGAAAACCATACAGGTGCCCGGCGTGCAGGACCGGCGTGGCAAAGTGCGCCGACAGCGAGTCGTCGCCGGTCCAAACCGTCGTCCAGTCACCACCCCGGCGCCGCAGCAACACGGCGCCGGTGCCATAGCTGGAAGTGACGAACACCTCGTTGGTAGTCACCACCGGGCTGGCCGCGTTGACCGAGGCGCTCATGCGGGACCGCCACGGAAACTGGAACCGGACTTCGCCCGACGGTTGGGCCACCCCCGCCAGTCCGTCGCGATGGAAAAACCAGACCAGATCCGCGTCGCCGCCAGGCACCGGCACCGGGGAGGCGTATCCCGCCTCGCTGTCCGTGCACTTCCAGGCCGGCTTGCCGGTCTCGAGTTCGAACGCTGCCAGTCCGGCACCACGGCGACCGCCCAGGTTGAGCATCACCAACCGCCCGACCACGAGCGGCGAACACGCAAACCCAAAGAATCCCGGGTCCGCGTCCCACTCGCGGCGGGCCTCCACCGTCCAGAGCCTCCGGCCATCCGCGACGGCGAAGCAGCTCAGCCGCCCGTCGGCCCCGAACGTCACCACCCGGTTGCCGGCAACGCACGGCGTGGAGCGCGGGCCATCCCCGGAACCCATCGTGTCCACAAACGCCGTTGGCTGGCGCTGCGCCCAGAGGTTGCGTCCGGATCCGGCCTCCACCGCGGTCAAAATGTCGTCGCCGCCCTGGCGCTCGAAGAGAAAGACCCGGGATCCGGACACCACCGGTCCGGCAAAACCCTCTCCGGCGTCCAATCGCCAGCGCCGCGTCGGACCTTCAGCCGGCCATGAGGAGCCAACAATTTCCGGGGTGGACCCATTGCGATTGGGTCCGAGAAATTGCGGCCAGTCTGCTGCAGACAACCCCACGATCCCCCGCACCGCCACCCACAGGACGGTCATCCAGCGCCGCCAGGCCCGTGCGGACTTCCAACGCCATCCTGCATCCTCGCGCGACACCTGCGGAGAATAGCGGCGAAATGCCGCTGCGGAGAAGCGCCAACCACCTCTGCATTTCAACCACCGCCGGCGCCTGCAATCCCTCTCGAGCCAACGCCCCTGCCCTGATTCAGGTCCGCACAAACCCACCGAGGACTTCAGGAGCGGGGCCTGGATGATCGCAACGTCAAAACCCGGTCGCCACCCGGGGCCCGGGTACGCATCCTTTCCCCGTGATGCCAGCGACTGGCAACGACCTTTCATGAATGGGATCCTTTTCTGTGCGTCGCACATCGGTGCCCAGCGCCCGGTCCTTTCGACCCGGGTGCCGGCGTCCCCACAAACAATGCGCGTTGTCCATTGGATCTACTGGATCATCTCTGCTTGGCTTGGCTTCGGTGCCCTTACCGCGGGCGTAGGTGCCGGCGCGCCGAAACTGGTGATCGCCATCACGGTGGACCAGTTGCGCGGCGACTACCTTGACCGGTTTGAGCCCCACTTTTCCACCAACGGATTCCGACTCCTGACCGAACGCGGGGCGTTCATGACGTTCGCCCGGTACAATTACGCCCCCACGGTCACCGGACCCGGACACGCGAGCTTCCTGAGCGGCTGCGGCCCCGCGGTCCACGGCATCCTGGGCAACAGCTGGTTTGACCGCAGGACCCGCAAGGAGGTCGGATGCGTCGCCGACACCTCCGTCCAGGGCGTCGGCACCACCAATGCCGCCGGGCAGGCCTCTCCCCATCGCCTCATTGGCGGCACCCTGGCGGACGAGATGCGTCTGCAGTTCGAATCGAAGGTCATCAGCCTCGCGTTGAAGGATCGCGGGGCCATTTTGCCGGCCGGCAAGAAGCCTGCGGGGGCCTACTGGTATGACTCCGGCACCGCCCGGTTCGTCTCCAGCACGCACTACATGACGAACCTGCCCGCATGGGTCGAACAGTTCAACGAGCGGCAGCTGCCGCAGAGCTACGACGGCCGGGTCTGGGACCGGCTGCTGCCGGAGGACCAATACGCCTTTGCCGACATTGGCATCGGGGAGGCCCACCTGGAGGGGGAGACGAACAGCGTTTTCCCCCACGTGATTCGCAGCACCACCAATGGGGTCGTCCAGTTCTTCCCCACGCCGTTTGGGGACGAATTCACGACGGAGTTCGCCCTGGCGGCCCTCGATGCCGAGGGCTTGGGACAGCGGGGACGTCCGGACCTGCTCTGCCTTTCCTTCTCGTCGCTGGACGGTTGCGGCCACAAGTTCGGACCCTACTCGCAGGAGGTCCAGGACCACGTCCTGAGACTCGATCGGCAACTGGAGCGGCTCTTCAACCATCTCGATCAGCGCCTCGGCCTGGAGCAGGTGATGATCGTGCTGACCGCGGATCACGGCGTGGCCCCCACTGTCGAGTACTCGAAGGCGATGGGACTGGACGGGACGACCGAGGGCGGGTCGTTCATGACCGACCTGATGACGCGGCTGGATCAGCAGTACGGGTCCGGGAAGTACTTCCTGACGCCCGCCCTTTCCAACGGCAACCTCCATCTCAACCACGAGACCCTGCGCGACAAACAGCTTTCCCTCGCAGCCGTCACCTCGTTCATCCGGGAGTACGCGCTGGGCACGGGGCTCTTCCAGGCCTGTTTCACGAGGGATCAGTTGCTCGCCGGAACCGCCCCCGGATGGATCGGCCAGTGCGTGCTCAACGGGTACAACCCGGAACGAAGCGGCGATCTGGTGCTCGTCCACAAGCCCTTTGCGATTCCCGGCGGTTCGGCAACCGGCACCACCCACGGATCGCCGTATGCCTACGACACGCGCGTCCCGGTTCTTTTCTTCGGGAGCGGTTTCAGGCCCGGACGCTACGCCGATGACTTCCACATCACGGACATCGCCGCCACCCTGGCCTCGGCCCTGCGGTGCCTGGAACCCGCGGGATCGTTTGGAACGCCGTGCGTCCGGATCCTGACCCCCTGACCGGTCACCACACCCATCGCGCATCGCTGGGTGGGGTCCGGGGCATCCCGCAGTTCGTCACCGACGCCAATGCCAACGCAGCCTGCCTCCAACTGGAGGTGTCCCCCGCGTAGGAGGACTGGTCGGGACCAAGGGAAAGGTCAGGAGATTCTCCGACATCATGGGCGCCGGGTCCGGCGGGCGAAGTAGGCCGCACTGACGACCAGGCAGACGAGCCCGAGGGCGCTCATGAACCACGTGAACCCAACGAAGAAATTCAGGCGCGACACCGCCCCGGCCGCGAGATCCTTGTACAACTGCACGCCCACCGATCCGGTGTAGCCGATGGCGTCCGCCAGGTAGATGGCAAACACCGCGGTGCCCACCACCCGGGTCGAGGCGATCAACCGGTCGAACAGCACCGAGCCGTAAGGCACATAGGCCAGGTAGGAACCGAGTCCGGTCAGGGTCATCCACCAGAAGCCGTCCAGCATCCCGGCCTGGAGCAGCGCGGTCGAAACGCCGAGGAGCAGCACCCCGCCGGACATGATCGCCAGCGCGGCGAGCAGTCCGTGCCGGTTGTCCTTCACCAGGTTGAGCAGCGCCAGCACGCCGAGCACCCCAAACATGACGATCGTCTCCGCCTTGGAGATGACGGTCTTGTTGTTCGCATACGGGTAGCCAAGCCCGTCAAAGATCTCCACCTGGTAGTTGTCGCGAAAATCGCGGTAGGCGGTCAGGAAGAAATAGGCCAGGCACAGGAAGCCAAGACCCAGGGCGAATTGCCGGATGAAGGCCAGGCGGTCCGCCCCGCCCATCGGCTCCCGCTCGACGCGGGCGAGGATGTCGGCATCCGAAGGGCGCGGCAGCTGGTTCAGGAGCCACACGGAACCGAGGAACACCGGCAGGAAATGAAAGCCGGCCACCGCCGGCATCCAGCCCTCGCTGACGCGCCCGAGAAGCCGGCCCAGCGGCGGCCCCACCAACGGAACCGCCTGCCACCAGCCCGCAACGACGCCCTCCATCAGGGCGCGTCCGAAATCCTTCACGACCCCGCTGGCGATGATGAAAGACAGGCTGAGGCCGGCGAGCAGGATCTCGGAGGTGCGACGCCCTTCGAGGTACCAGACCACGAGCCCCCAGATCATGCCGAGCGGCAGCCCGTTCAGGAAGATGGCGACCACCTTCCAGTCGTCGGGCAGGAACCCATAGAGCACGAGCGCCCCCTGGGCCCAGACCACCAGTCCGACGAGGAGCCCCGCCCGGCGCGAGGGGACGACCTCGGAACAGACCTTGATCCCCACGTATTTCGAGAGCGCGTAGCCGAGGATCTGGCTGATCACCAGCGCCGTCTTGAGCGCCACCTGGGTGCCCAGGAAGAACTGGCCCTCGAAGGTCGCCGCGGCGAACGGCTTCCGGAAGGCGTACATGGCAAAGTAGGTGGTGAACGCCGCCGCGATGGCGACGGCCACGAACACCGGCGTCGGCGCCCGGGCCAGCCACCCGGTCAGCCACGACACCGGAGGTCTTGCAGGGGAGTCCGCGGACATGCCGGCACCCAGCAGACCGGTTCGGCCCGCGCCCCGGCAAGCCGCCAGTGGAACATTGCGGTGAATTCGGCCGGACGGGGACCCGCGACGCCGGCCGCGCTCGTTCAGGACCGGAGGGCTCCGGACTCAATGGCCCGGCACACCCAGCTCATGGGCGATGAAGGCGATCCGGTCGCTGCCCTCCTCGATGATCTTGGAGGTCGGCTTCCCGGCCCCGTGACCGGCACGGGTCTCGATGCGGATGAGCACCGGCCGGTCACACGCCTGAACCGCCTGCAGCCGTGCGGCGAACTTGAAGCTGTGGGCCGGCACCACCCGGTCGTCGTGATCGGCGGTCGTGACGAGTGTGGCCGGATAACAGGTGCCCGGCCGGAGGTTGTGGTACGGGGAGTAGGCCAGCAGCGCCCGGAACTCCTCCGCATTGGCACTGCTGCCGAAGTCACTGACCCAGGCCCAGCCGATGGTGAACAGATGGAACCGCAGCATGTCCATCACCCCGACCGCGGGCAGTGCCGCGCCGAACAGCTCCGGACGCTGCGTCATGGCCGCGCCGACCAGCAGCCCGCCGTTCGACCCGCCGGCGATCGCGAGCTGGTGCGGGGTGGTCCAGCCCTGTGCCGTCAGCCATTCCGCCGCCGCGATGAAGTCGTCGAAGACATTCTGCTTCTGCAGCTTTGTTCCGGCCTGATGCCACGATTCCCCAAACTCGCCGCCACCCCGCAGGTTTGGCACACAATACCACCCGCCCAGTTCCATCCAGAGGAGGTTCGCCGGGGAAAAGGACGGGGTGATCGAGATGTTGAATCCTCCGTAGCCGTAGAGGAGGGCCGGATGCGGCCGCGTCGTGTCCAGATCCCGGCGGCCGGTGATGAACATCGGAACCCGGGTGCCATCACGGCTGGTGATCCAGACCTGGCGGGTCTCGTAGTCGGCCGGTGAGAAATCCACCTTCGGCTCCTTCCACAGCGAGGTTTCCGCCGTCGCAAAGTCGTACCGATGGATGCTCGAGGGGGTGTTGAAGCTCGTGTAGCTGAAGAAGGTCTCGGTCGCGTCCTGCCGGCCCGAGAACCCGGAGACCGACCCGATTCCCGGCAGGGCCAGCGAGCGCTCGAATCGCCCGTCCAGGGCAAAGAGCTTCACCTCACTGTACGCATTCCGCAGATACACCGTGACGAACCGCCCGCCGACCAGGCCTGCGGAGACGAGGGTGGCATCGGATTCCGGCACCACCTCCTGCCATTGGCTGCGTTCCGGACGCCCCAGGTCCACGGCCAGGATGCGGCTGCGGGGGGCGTCGAGGTCGGTGAGAAAGTAGAAGCGCGATCCCTCGTTGCCGATGAACTGGTAGCTCGCGTCAAAGTCGTTGAGCAACTCGACCACCGGGGCGTCGTCCCGCCCCAACTCCTGATAGAAGACCCGGTTCCGCGTGTCCGTGCCCTCGCTCACCGAAATCACCAGGTACCGTCCGTCCTCCGTCGTTTCACCGCCGAACCCCCACTTCGGATGGTCCCGCCGTTCGTAAACCAGGCGGTCCTCGGACTGGGGCGTGCCGACGCGGTGAAAGAACAGCTTCTGGTACTCGTTGATCTGGCTCAGCACACCCGATTCCGCAGGCGCATCGAACCGCGAATAGAAGAACCCGGAACCCTCGCGGTTCCAAGCGCAGCCCGAGAACTTGACCCATTGGAGCACGTCCCCGGTGTCCTGCGCGGTGGCGACATCGCGGACGCGCCATTCCTCCCAGTCCGAGCCGGCCACCGACAGCGCGCAGACCACCAGCGTCCCCTGGTCGTTCGGCGTGTAACTCTTCAGGGCGATGGTGCCCTCGGCGGAAAGCTGATTGGGGTCGAGCAGCACCGACGGCTCGGCGTCCAGCGCGGTCGTGGTCAGCAGGGTGGGCTGGTTTTCGAGGCCCCGGTTGCGGGTGTAAAAGTAGCGGCCGCCGGATTTGCGGGGGACGCCAAACCGGTCGTACTGGTAGAGCTGCGTCAGCCGCTGCCTCAACGCCTCCCGCCGCGGCAACGCCTCCAGAAAGGCGAAGGTCACTGCATTTTCCGCCTCGATCCACGCACGGGTGCCCGGCGCGTTTTCATCCTCCAGCCAGCGATACGGGTCGGCGACCGACACCCCATGGTAGTCTTCGACGACATTGGTGGTGGCGGTGGACGGATAATCGGGGCGCGGGGAGGACTTCATGGGACGTTCGGTGCGACAGCCCGCGGCGATGGCCGGCACCAGGAGGGCGGCCACCAGCAAAACCGGGATCGGAAACGGCTTCATGCGGCCGCCAGTAGTCCGCACAAACCGCTCCCGCGGCAAGTTCCCGATGCGGACGGACCGTCTTCAGCCGCCGCAGCATCCGCCTCCGCGCCTCCACGCCTCACCCGTTCGCATCCAACAATTCGCGACCCACCCGGCCCACCATCGCCGCCTGTTCTTCGGACAACCCGCTCAACAACGGCAAGATCGGTCCGGTGTCCGCAATCCCGGTGGACCGCACCGCCTCGTGAAGGACGCGGACCGGGTTGATGGCGTTGCGCAGGTCCTCCAGGGGCTTGAAGCGTGAGCGGATCTGGTCCGCCGCGACCCAGTCCCCGGCCTTCGCGGCGGCGAGGAACTGCATGGACAATCGCGGGGCGACGCAGACACAACCACTGGTGAAGCCGTTCACCTTAAAATCGCGCAGATGCACGACGGCGGGCTGCTCGCCAATGCCGCTGACGACCATGGACGCGGGCACCTCCTGGAGCAGATCCCTGAGAAATGGATCCTCGGCCGGATCCGGTCGCACGATGGCGTATTTGATCCACGAGACGCAGCCGTCCCGGACCAGGCGGGCGACCTCCTTCGGGGTCACATAGCCCTCCTGCTTCACGTACACGACAATCGGACGACCATATTTCTCCGCGAAGCGGCGCAGCCCTGTCTCCACCCCGGCGAACGTGTTCAATCCCTGATGCGGGAGAACCATCACCGTCGGGAAGGGGAAATCCCGGGCGACGCCCGCCTGGTCCATCGAAAGACCGTAGGACGGGCCCGCGGACGGGATCACCAGGGTGTCCGGCCCGGTGATCTCCGCGAGCATCTCAAGCACCGAGCCGTATTCGCTCGGGCGGATGTGGTAGAAGTTGGCGTTGCCGCCGTAGAGCAGGATGCTGACCCCTCCCGCCTCGATGTGGCGGACGAGTCGGGTGTTCTCGGCCTTGACGACCCGCTCGTTGGCGTCCCGGGCCATGGGCGGCACGGCAATGACGGAGGAAGCGAGGCGGGCCGGGGTGAGGGTTCGGGTGTCCATGGAGACTAGAAGATATCCGGTTCCGGCGTGGGCGGTCCGTGGTGGAGAAATTTGAAATCGCAGCCTTCGTTCGACTGCGTGATCTCCTCGGTGAACAGCCGGCCATACCCCCGGGCAAACCGCGGCCCGGCCGGCTGCCAACCGGCCCGGCGCCGGGCGATCTCGGCGTCGGTCACATGCCAGTGGAGTCGCCGTTCCGACACATCCAGTTCAATGACGTCGCCGTCGCGCACCAACGCGAGCGGGCCGCCGATCGCGGACTCGGGGGCGATGTGGAGCACACAGGCGCCGTAGCCCGTGCCGCTCATGCGCGCATCGGAGATCCGGAGCAGGTCCCGCACGCCGGCCTGGAGGAGCTTCCTCGGAATCGGCAGCATCCCCCACTCGGGCATCCCCGGAGCCCCGACCGGGCCCGCGTGCTGGAGGACGACGACGCTATCCGGCGTGACCGGCAGGTCCTCCGCATCAATGCGGGCCTTGAGATCCGGATAGTCCCGGAACACCAGTGCGGGACCCGTGTGTTGGAGAAAGCGCGGATCCATCGCCGTATGTTTGATCACGCAACCGTCGGGGGACAGGTTCCCGCGCAACACGGCCAGGCCGCCTTCCGCACACAGGGGCTGATCACGGGGAACAATGACGTCGTCCCCGAAGACCTCTCCCTCGGCGGCGATTTCGTCGAGGGTCATCCCGGAGACCGTGGGACAATCCCCGTGCATGAGGTCGCGCAGGCGGCCCAGCAGTGCGGGAACGCCTCCCGCGTCATGGAAGTCCTCCATGAGGTACTTCCCGGCCGGCCGGAGGTTGACCAGCACGGGTGTGCGGCGGGAGATCGCGTCAAAATCGTCCAGCGTGATCCGGATTCCGGCGCGTCCGGCCATGGCGATGAGATGGACGAGGGCGTTCGTTGAGCCGCTGATGGCCATCAGCGTGGTGATCGCGTTGAGGAAGGATTCGCGGGAGAGCAGCCGGGACGGTTTCAAGTCCTGCCAGACCATCTCGACAATCCGGCGTCCGCATTGGGCGGCGAGCCGGGCGTGGGCGGAGTGGACGGCAGGCACGGTGGCGCCCCCGGGAAGGATGAACCCGAGCGCCTCGACCGCGGCCGCCATCGTGGACGCGGTGCCCATGGTCATGCACGTGCCCGGGGAACGGGCGATGCCGTCCTCCAACTCGCGCCAGGCATCACAGCCCAGCCTGCCCGCGCAGCGTTCGGCCCAGTACTTCCAGACGTCGCTGCCGCTGCCGAGCGTCTCGGTCCGCCAGCGTCCCTTGAGCATCGGACCCGCCGGCAGGAAGAGGCACGGCAGGTCCATGGAGAACGCGCCCATCAACAGGGCGGGCACCGTCTTGTCACAGCCCCCCATCAACACCGCGCCGTCGAGGGGATGACAGCGAAGCGTTTCCTCGACCTCCATCGCCGTCAGGTTGCGATAAAACATCGAGGTCGGTTTCATGAACTGCTCGCTCAGCGAGAGCACCGGCAGTTCCACGGGAAATCCGCCGGCCTGGTACACGCCGCGTTTCACCTGTTCCGCACGCTCCCGGAAATGCGTGTGGCAGGTGTTGAGATCGCTCCAGGTGTTCAGGATCCCGATGACCGGCCGGCCCGCGAAATCCTCGGTGTCAAACCCCATCTGCTTCGTTCGCGACCGGTGCCCGAACGAGCGGAGATCGTCGGGGCCGAACCAGCGATGGCTGCGGAGTTCCTCGGGGCGTTTGCGCGCAGTGGCCATCGTCGGTGTGCGACGAGCGTAGGAGACCGTTCGCACCGGATGCAACCTTGGTGGAGCTGGTGGAGGTGGCGCGCGAGACTTCCGCGGATCGCCGGCAATGCCCCGGCCCGGCGCGGGGACCTTGCCGTGCCGTTCCTTCCGTCGAACTGCGGTCCGCCCAACCGGGGACTTTAAAGTGGGGCGGCCTTCCGCTGTCATCGCCGGGTGTCCCCGCTTCTCATCGTGCTCACGGGCACGGTCGTCATGGTTGGCTGCCTCCTGCTGCTGCGGTTGCACGCGTTTCTTTCCCTCATCGTCGCCGCGTTCGTCGTGTGCCTCCTCACCCCGCCCTCCGTCCGCCAATGGCAGTCGCTGCGGCCGTCCGCCGTCCAGGTGCAACTCACGCATTCCGATGGACGGATTTCGGCCACCCCAACCGGGGGCCAACCGGTTCCGTCGGGGGCCGTGATCGCGTTCGAGCGGACTGCATCGGAACCGCGCTTGCTCGCGGAAGGCATCCTCAGCCCACCCGCCATCGCACGGGGGCCGCAGGAGTTGACGGGGGGCGATGCCGAACTGGCGGCGCATCCAACGGTCTGGCTCGCCCCGGCGTCGGCGTGGAACCGGGCCGTGGCCCAAGGTCAGGCGCATCCTCTGGAACTGGTCGGTGAAGGTTTTGGAGCCACCTGCGCCGCCATCGGTCTGATGATCCTCCTCGCGTCGGTCATCGGAGCCGGCCTGACCCAGAGCGGCGCGGCGGACCGCATCGTCGGTTGGATCCTCGAAATGTTCGGGGAACGTCGGGCGCCCCCGGCCTTTGCCGCCGGTTCGTTCCTGCTCGGGATCCCGGTATTCTTCGACACGATCTTCTATCTCATGCTGCCGCTGGGTCGCGGGCTCGCGGCCAGGACAGGCCGGAATTTCCTGCTCTACACCCTGTCCATTGTTGCCGGGGCGACGATGGCCCATTCGCTCGTCCCGCCGACCCCGGGACCGCTCTTCGCCGCGAAGGAATTCGGGGTTTCCCTCGGCGCGATGATGATCGGCGGGATGCTCGTGGGCGGGTTCTCGGTCACGACGGGCTGGTGGTATGCCCGCTGGGCGAACCGCCGCTGGCCCATCCCTGTGCGGTCCGTCGCGGGAACGACCGCCGGCAGCGATACGGCGGCCATCACCCCGGTGGCGGATGGTACCCAACCGCCGCCGCTGCTGCTGGCGCTCCTGCCCATCGTGCTGCCGGTCTTGTTGATCGGACTCGCGGAGACGTGGAAGGTGGTGGCTCCCGAACCGACTGCCGCCCTTCGTGCGGTCCAGTTCCTCGGTCAGGGGACCATGGCCCTGCTCCTGGGGACCGGGGCCGCCATCGGGTTGCTGGTGCGACGGTTCGAGTGGCGTTGGCAACCCTTGAAGGAGGCCCTGGGCCCCGCAGTGACCGGCGGCGGCGTCATCCTCCTGATCACGGCGGCGGGTGGGGCGTTCGGTGCGGCCCTGCGCCAGACCGACGTGGCGTCCCAACTGACGCCGTCGTCGGGCGGGACGGGCCTTGGCCTCCTGACGGCGACCTTTGTCGTGACCGCACTGGTCCGCAGTGCCCAGGGATCGGCGACCGTCGCCATGTTGACGGCGTCCGGTGTCATGGCCCCGGTCGCGCTCGCCATGGAGCTGCCGTTCCATCCCGTGTATCTGGCATTGGCCGTGGGATGCGGCTCGAAACCGGTGCCGTGGATGAATGACAGCGGTTTCTGGATCATCGGGCGCATGTCCGGGATGTCGGAGGTGGAGACCCTGAAGACGGCGAGCGTGATGATGAGCCTGATGGGTTGCACGGGTTTCCTGCTCGTGCTCCTGGGCGCGTGGTTGCTGCCGTTGAAATGAGTCCACACACGCCCCTCAATCTGCTCTGAACTGGGTACACGATGCCAGGGTCGCCCAACAATCGGCTGGCGGTGTGGGCGGCGGCGGCGAAAATGACCACCCGAAGCGCCCGCGTCGTTCGGACGCAGGCAGGCCGGTCACCGGACTGCCGCGAAGCGCCAATCCCCGTCATGTCACCCCCGTCAAAGTGCGTCACCTTCCTGTTCACCGACATCGAGCGGAGTTCCATCCTGTGGGAAATGCATCCCCAGGCGATGGGGCGTGCCCTGGCGCAGCATGACGCCCTGATGCGCGCGGTGTTCGTCGAGCACCGCGGCCACGTGTTCAAGACCATGGGCGACGCCTTCTGCGTGGCCTTCGAGAGCACGCTGGACGGACTCCTGTCGGCCACGCTGGCCCAGCGGCATCTGGCCGCGGCCGCCTGGGAGGAGACCGGACCGCTGCGGGTCCGGATGGCGCTGCATGTCGGCGAGGCGGAGCAACGCGACAACGACTACTTCGGGCCCACGCTCAACCGGGTGGCGCGACTGCTGTCCACCGCCCACGGCGGCCAGACCCTGCTGTCCTCCGTGGCCGCCGAGCGCACCCGCGCGGCCCTGCCACCGGAAATCTCCCTCCGCGACCTGGGGGAACGTCGCCTCAAGGACCTCAGCCGTCCCGAGCGCATTTTCCAGGTGGTGGCGCGCGATCTGCCCGCGGATTTCCCCCCGCTGCGGTCCCTGGAGGTGCTGCCGAACAACCTGCCGGCGCAGGTCACCACCTTCATCGGACGCGCCCGCGAGATGGCCGAGGTCAAGCGGCTGCTGGGGAGCTCGCGGGCGGTGACGCTGACGGGGCCCGGCGGCACCGGAAAGACCCGCCTGTCCCTGCAGGTGGCGGCCGAGGTTCTTGACACCCTTCCCCATGGAGTCTGGCTCGTGGAACTGGCGACGATCACCGATCCCGGCCTGGTGCCGGAGGCAGTGGCGACGGCGCTGGAGATCCGGACCGAGGCGGGACGTTCGGCGCTCGACACCCTGCTCGACGCGCTGCGTCCCCGGCACCTTCTGCTCGTGCTCGACAACTGCGAGCACCTCATTGCGGCGGTCGCGCGCCTGGCGTCCACACTCCTGGCACGGTGTCCGCAGGTCCGGATTCTGGCGAGCAGCCGTGAGCCCCTGAACATCGCCGGTGAGTCGCTCTGGCCCGTGCCGGCGCTGACCGCGGCGGCGTTCGATGGGGACGTCACCGGACTGGAGTTCGCCGACCTGGCGCAACTGGAATCGGTCCAGTTGTTTGTGGATCGGGCGGCGGCGGTCCATCCGGGCTTCGCCCTCACTCCCGGGAACGCGCGCGAACTGGCGGAAATCTGCTGGCGCCTCGACGGCATCCCCCTGGCCATCGAGCTGGCGGCCGCGCGGGCGAAGCAGCTTCCGTTGCGCCAGATTCTGGAACGTCTGGATGACCGGTTCCGGTTCCTGACCGGAGGCAACCGGACCGCGCTGCCCCGGCAGCAGACGCTCGGCGCCCTGATCGAGTGGAGCCATGACCTCCTCCGCCCGCAGGAACGGGTTCTCCTGCGGCGCCTGACGGTGTTTGTCGCCGGACGCACGCTGGAAATGGCCGAGGAGGTTTGTTCGGGCGACGGTCTGGAGCGGACGGAGATCTTCGACCTCCTGTCGTCGCTTGCGGACAAGTCGCTGCTCATGGTGGAACGGGGGGCAACAGGAGATCCGCGCTACACCCTGCTGGAATCCATCTGGAGCTTCGCCGACGAGCAGCTCAGCCGGCACGGAGAGAGGGACCGCTTCCGCCGGCGCCATCTGGAATACTTCGTCCGCTTCGCCGGGCGGGTCGAACCCGAGCTGTACGGCGGACGACAGAAGGAGTGGCTCGACCGGCTGGGTGTGGAGCACCACAACTTGAACCACGCCCTGCGCTTCAGTCTCGAGAGTCCGGAAACGATCCCGTCCGGCCTGGCGCTCGCGGCGGCGCTCGTCCGCTACTGGGAGGTCCGCAACTATTTTGTGGAGGGCTATGAGCATCTGTTGCAGCTCCTCCAGGCAACCCCGGCCGAAGAATCCGTGATCCGGGCCCGGGCCATCCAGGGGGCCGGCCGGCTGGCCTGGTGCCAGGATCGCGACCCCGACGCCCGGCGCCACTACCGGGAGGCGCTGCGCCTGTACCAGGCATGGGGCCTGGCCTCCGAGGCCGGGTTTGCGCATGCCTTTCTCGGCTTCATTGAACGGAATGAAGGCCGCACCGGGGAAGCCCTCGCCCACTTCAAGCAGGCGCAGGCGGTGGGCGAGACGCTGCACTCGGACCGGCTGCTGGCGCTGGTGAGCAACGGACGCGGGAGCCTGTCCGCCGACGCCGGCGACTTCGCCACGGCGCGGGAGTTGAAGGAAGCGGCGCTGCGCACCTATCAGGCGCTGGGCGACCCGTGGATCATCGGCCTGCTGCACGGCGGCCTGGGACGCGTCTGCCTCGCCCTGGGCGACGCCGCAGCGGCACAAGGCCACCTTCAGCAGGCGCTGACGATCGCCCGGGACTTGGGAAACAAATGGGCCGTCCCCCACGTTTTGGAGACCATTGGCGACCTGCTGGCGGGCCGGGGGAAGCCCGAACGGGCGGTGCTCCTCTACGGTGCGGCCGCGGTGCAGCGGGAGATGCTGGCCCAGTCGTTTTCCCGTGTGGAACAGTCGGCCCACGACCGCGCGCTGCGGGATCTCCGACAGCGGGTCTCCGCCGATCGCTTCGACGCGGAGTGGCAGCGGGGCCAGGCCCTGTCCGTGGAGGCCGCGGTGCAGATCGTCCTCGAGGAACCGTGGATCCGGTGAGCGCCCGGCGCGACTTCAGTAGCCCGGCGTCAACTGCCGTCCCAATTGGGTGATGCCAGGAGTGCCCACGTGTTGGTGGACAAGTAGCACCATCAGCTCCTGCCCTGTCGGGACTCCGATCTGATGCAGGCCATTCGCTGGCTTGCGAACCCCACGCTGGACGCTTCATCTGGGTGCACCCGGCGGCCACCAAAGGCTGCAGAGAGTCTTGACCCCAACCTCGGAAGACGAACCCGGCCGGGCACCCATAAGATCGGTGGACGCCCTGAAGGTTGCTTTCTCAGCATTCGGCGTAGAGCGACTCGAACTGCGGGTGGACCCAAAGAAAGCGGCTGTTGTTCCGATCCCAGACCCGGACCAATCCAATGCGGCGGGAGTGCTCGTGCAGTTCGGCGGCCGGGTCGAGACCGAGTTTTTCGCGAATGATTTCATGCATGTCCGCCAGCCACCTGGGATCGGCGCACCACGGCTTGCGAGGGTCCCAGGTGTCCCCCCCTGGATTCATGTCAGGTGGGAGCACCGGGCCCTTGGAAAAAAGCTCGGCCGGGACCGTCTTGAACGCCTCGAGAACGGGTTGGGCAATCGAGTCGGAACCTCCGAAGGCGACAGACAGGACACTGCCGGCCCCCAACAGCCGCCCCAAGCCCAGGAAAAATGGCCCAAGCCTTCGGACCCACTCGACCGATGATTCGATCTCAAAACGCCCAGGAGAATCCACGCCATTCTTGAGCCAGGAGACCGGAAGCAACGAATGCTCACAATGGACATGCAGGATAACTTTCTTGGCGAGGCGCGGCCCGATGTCCGTCCAGAAACTGTAGGACTCGGCTGGCTGAAAACTGAACAGACTCGGTCCCCGGCGGCTGGTGTCCTCATCATTCGCCCGAAGGACCTCGAACATGACAGTTTTCAGTTCAGGCAGGTATTTCTTGATGGCCGCTTCGACCACCCCGTCCAACCGCCCGCCTGATTGATGGAGGCTCTCAACCACTTGGACCAGCAGCCCGTCCAGATTTCGGGCTGAGCTCAGGAGCGTCCTCATCCCATCGCGGATCTCGTCAACCCCCTCTCGAAGTATTTTCAGTTCGCTCAACACCTTGTCCTCGGTGGCACGGCCAAAATGCAATCACAGCCATCCCATAGGAAATGGGGTGGAAAAAGGCTGAGTTGACGTTTTGCGGGCGGGCGACGCAGCCTGTCCGTGAATGAAAAAACATCTCAACTCAGCCCGCAGCAAGTTCACGATTCTCGGCCAGCTTTGCAAACTGATTCCGCCGCACTTGGTGGCGTCCTTGGCCAGGGAGCACCGGGCGGAGAGCAAGGCCCGAACCTTTAGTCACTGGAGCCATGTGGTGGCCCTGATCTATGGAAAGCTAAGCCATGCATTCGGTCTCAATGACCTGTGCGATGCGCTGCTCTACTCCGGCCTTGTCCGCCATCCGCGGGGCCACCCTCCACACACCGCAACGCCCCACCCTCTCGCGCCAATCAAGGCGGCTTAACAAGATGGCGGAGGATCTGTTTGCAGCGCACCCTGGAGAGCATTTGCGAGCAGAGTCCGGGTTTCGGGGACGGCGGCTGTCAGGGCGCCTGAGGCTGATTCAAGGCGACGATCCGTGGTGGACTCGACCACGATTGAACTGGTGGCCAACTGCATGCCCTGAGGCTCCAGCACCGGCGGCGACCGCCGCCAAAGTATGTGCGCCTCAATTTTCAGTCGCTGTTGCCGGGTTACGTGGTGGTGGACACCGCCCGGGAATCGGATGCCGGCCGGGCTCGGAAACATTGCGCGGGCTGAAAACAGGGAAGTGGTGGTTTTCGACCCGTGCGTACATGTCGATCGGAAGCACCTCAAAGGACCTTTCCGATCGGGAGGTGGTCTGGGTGACGCGCGCTGGAAGGAAGGGATGGTGTGCGACGTCCTGGAGCGGCGGGAGAGGTGCCCCCAAGGGGGAAAAGATCCTGGCCGACGAATGGGTGGCCCTGAGCAACGGCAGCTTTCCGCACGCCGGATCCGCGCGCTGGTGGAGGTGGACGGGCCGGGAGCAGGAGATGGTCTTTCTGACCAACGAACTGAGGTGGGCCGCGAGCACGAGGTGATAGCGTTGGCCACAAAGCACAGTGGGAGATCAGGGGTGTTCATTCAAACAACTGAAACAGACGCTCAGCTCTGAGCTCTGATCGGAGTATAAGCGCCAATGCAATCCGCTGGCAGGTCTGGACGGCATTCACTGGTTCATTTGTTGTTGAGATACAACCCCGGGCGCATGAATGGACGCTTACAACACTGGCGGCTTTGCCTTGGTGCGCTCTCAAATATGGCAAACGCTGGATCTGCCGGGATTTTTAAGGGCGCTATGGGACGAAAAGCAGGGCAGTTACCGCAACTTGGCGCGGCCGGAACAAGGCTTTTTCCCACAATTCTGTTGAAGCTGTGGGACAGCACGACGCCGGAAATGCCCCGCTGGATTGACTGATGTAATCCTTAAAGTCATTTTCCTCTGCCGTAACGGAATTCCAATGGATTCCGAACCTATCCCATTTGTAAACGCCTCCCTATGGGATGGCTGTGAAATGCAATCCGCCCAAGGTTCGTCGCACATCAATTTGGAAATCGCACGTGCCCTGTCCGCATTCGAGGACCGTGACCTGCCGTCCTTGAGGGCCAGGTTCAAGCCAGCGACGCAGCCGTTCGGGCGAAAAATACCGGCGGCAATCCAACCCTTGAGCACATTCGATTTGCGTACCAGCCTCCTCGGAACTCACCGGCTGGCAGGCCAGTTCCTCGTCATAGTGCACCTGCGTCTTGAACCGCTGGTTTACGTCGGCCAGGAGTTGATCAAGGGCGCTGAGCACCCAGCCGCTCAAATGGGTGGATCCTTCGAAATAGATGCAGTGCCTTTCCAGGTGGACACGGGCGTCTCCCCAAGACCGGTCCCGCAGTCGGAGCCCGCGGCGCCAGTGGGCGGCGTTAGCCAGCGACTGCCGTCCCTGGGCCTGGGGATGCAGCCGAACAATCAACCGCCAGAAGATCCCCTGGGCAATCCACGGGTTGAGGTCCGCTTCTGAAGCCTCCGGCTTCCACCCGCGGCTCTTGAGCGCCAGGCGCAAGGCAATCGTTCCCCGGGAAGACCAGTCCCGATCCCAAGTTTCCGGCTTTCCTGCGAGACGCGCGGGAACCAGATACCATTGCGGCTCCCCACCCTGGCCGTCGCGGGCAGCCGTCGCGACCGCGGGTCCGAGGGGCTGGATCATATCAAATTTCCGCATCAACCTTCGGAAGATGGGAAACAGGTACGCGGGATATCCGGGCTCCGGATTCCCCGACTCATCCCGCGTTCCAGGTGCGGTCCAGATCTTGTCCATGGCCGACGTCGGTACCAACCCGGCACCCAAAGGCGTTTCCCGGGTTTCTACTTCGGGAACGGAGGAGGCCTTTTCGAAGACATAGGAGATGGCCTTGCCCAGCCAGGCAGGTTGTAGGACGACGTAGTCGCGGAGGACGGACTCGTCTTCGAACCAGACGAGCCGCCCCAGCGCATTCATGGTCCGCCCCAGCGCCTCCACGGGAAGTTCCCGGCCATGGCTCCGGCAGATCCCCACGAATTCCTCCCACCTAAGAATCGGGGTGCGACCGCCCAGGCATTCCCCGACTGCCTCCTCCCAACGGGCGGGAACGGACTGGGTGAAGGTGGCGTCCTCTACAATCTGGTTTCGGACCCACTTCGACACTTCCGAAATGCCGTACCGTCCCCCACCCGCAGAATCATCATCGCTGTCCACGCTGACAAACCCGTGGAGGATTCCCGCCCCATCCGGCCCAAAATCTCTGAGGAGGTCGAATTTGTTGTCCGGTTCATGCCGGTCGCGGCTCCGGTGAAACGTCGCCACCACCAGCACCCGGGCGCGTGCCCCTTCGCGCTGGCATTGATGGATCAGCCAGAGCCACTCGAACAACTGGCGCTCCGACTCGGATTGGCCGCGGTTGGGATCCCACACCAGGAGGTACAACGCGGGAGCAGTGAAGAACATCTGATGGGTCTCCCGCATCTCCTGCTGGCCACTGAAGTCCCAGCAGTTCAGCTGCACCGGATTGCCGTGGCCGCCGGCTCCCGCCAGTTCCCAGCGTTCAATCTTCAATCCATGGGTGGTGGACAACGCGGCGTCATGAGGGAGGCCTAGGAGCGCACGCAGAAGCGAGCTCTTGCCCACCCGCCCCTCTCCGACGAGGAGCAGCTTTCCCTGAGGTTTCCCGGATTCCTGCTGCAACGCCCGCAAGTAGGCCAGCAAGGTCTCGCGGCCGGCTCCGGCCGCCGCTTCCGCCTGGAGCGGATTCCCGCCCAACTCCAAATGAACGGCAGAATCGCCCGGGGTCCCTTCCCGCTCTAGCAACTTGATGAACGTTGATGGCAACGCCTCCAGCGCGTTCCCGTGCAGATCGAGTTCCAGCAATCGCGGCAAGAGGCCGATGGACTCGGGCAGGTGCCGGAGCCGGTTTCCGCGCACGTACAGCCGCTGCAGGCCGCTGAGCACCCCCAGGCCGTCCGGCAGGGACTCGAGGGCGTTGAAGTTGAGACCCAGCCATCGCAGTTCCGCCATGGACGTCACACCGACCGGCAGCCGGGTCAGCCGGTTGCCCGACAGGTCGAGGTACCTCAATCGCTTCAGGTTCTGCAGCCCGATCTCCGGCAGTTGCCGTTCCCCGGGATTGAATCGCCCCTCCAAATCTTCATCGGTGAGCCCGAGTCCGGCGAGGTTGAGCCCTTCCTTCCGCTGAATCAGAACTCCGGACCCGTCCAACTGGACACAATCGGCAATGCGCTGGCGGGCCAAGTGAAGGCCATCTGTGTTCATTCAGCTTCCTTGGGGTGGTCCCCGGCGCCCGCCTTGGCAGAGCGGGCCGTCGGCCTCTCCGCTACCAACCGGCGCCGGGGCGCGTGGGTTTTGTCCAGGCCCGGAGGGCCTGGAGCCGGAAGACGGGCCTGTTCCATCGGGGCATCCCCGCATTCCGCCGGAGCTGGGGCAGGGCCGGAAGCCGATGTTGTCGTTCCGGTTGCCGGGCGCGTTGCCGTTGCGGTTGCCGGACGCGGCGTTCTCGCCGTTGTTGTTCCAGCTGCCGCCGCGCAGCGCGCGGTCCCTGCCTGCGGCCCGTCTCCCAAATCCCGGACGACACGCCGACGCCACTCCAGGCATCGGGCATGCCCAATAAATGCCCCCAGCGCCGTTCCGCGATCCTGCGCCTCCCTCTCACAAACCTCCCCTGCCAACCAAGCAGTATGGAGCCGGCGGATGTTCCGAGAGTACCGGCGACGGCTTCGGCGCCCCAAACCCGCCCAATGGGGATGAATCCGGTGGCCGAGAAAATCCATTCCTTGATTCGACCGCTGAATCGCGACCGTTTTGAACGTCAATTCAAGGGGCGCGGTCGCGAAGCGGATAATGCGGTCGCGCGCACTGAGGGCGGCGTCGCGCGTGCCAAACCAAAGCGCCATATCGTCCATATATCGCACGTAACCGCCGGGGCGGATTTCCTGAAGGACCAAGGTGTCCAATGCGGTGAGGTAAAAGTTGGCCAGATGCTGAGACACTAAGGTTCCGATGGCCAATCCATAGTTCGAGCCCTGCCGGTAGGCTTTGACCAGGTTTATCAGGAGCCTCACGGCTTGCCGCTCCCGAAAAACCCGGTCCAAGAACGACTCGAGCCTGTGATGAGGCACGCTGTCAAAATACTTCCTCACATCAAGCTTCAGAAACCAAGGCTGCCTGCCCGCAGCCCGGCAGGCAGCCTCCACCGCGGCAAAGGTCCCCAGTCCCATCCGGCAGGCGTACGTGTGAGAGGTCAACCGTCGGTCAAGCACTGGTCCGCACACGTTCATCGCAGCGTGATGCAACACCCGCTCCCGAAACACTGGGGCCGTGATCCAGCGTTCCTTCGGGTCGAAAATTCGAAACTCGTGACAATCGCCGCAGTCTGCCGCTCCCGTCATCAACTGCTCCCTCAACCACTCCATCTCGTCCTCGAACCCTTCCAGATAACGGATGACTTCCGGACGCAACCGCCGGCCCCGCAATGCGCGACGGACTGCGAGGAGCACGTTGTCCCTCCCAATCATCCTCTCCAGCAACCCGCCCACCGACCTCATTTCTCTCCTCCTTCGGCGAGGGACGCCAACACCTCGGCTCCGTACCTGGCAATCCGCGCCTCTCCCAAGCCGTCTATGCCCTTCAAATCGTCCACCGTTCGACACTCCCGGCGAACGATCTCAGCCAGTTGCGCGTTTGTGAATACGGCGAACGGAGGCTGGCCCTCCCGATCCGAAAGGGTCTTCCGCAGCGCCCGCAGTCGCGCATACACCTCAAACTGTTTTGGAGGCAGGATCTCGCGATAGTCCACCCGGGTCGCCGCGCCGCCGACTTCTGTCGCCGCGCCCGTGTATTCGATGCAAAAGGCCCAGGAGCCCACGCTTCCCGAGCCGCACCACTCCCGAGTGACCCGGACCACAGTGTGAGTGGCGAGAAAGGTGTTGAGCGCCCTCGCCGCTTCCGCGCTGGCATCAGCGGAAACCAAAAAAAACGCAAATGGCATAGTCTTGCTCTCGCGGCCCGGCCGGGCCGTCGCTCGGTCGTCCCTCCCTCACTCCTTGCCCTGCCTCCTGCTCCTTTCCTTCACCGCTTTCCCGGTGGAACTGGGGCAGGGCCGGAAGCCGATGATGCCGTCCCGGAAGCCGGGCGCGAGGCCGACGCGGGCGCCGGACGCGGCGTACCCGCCGAGGTCGTTCCAGCTGCCGCCGCGCAGCGCGCGGGCCCCGCCTTCGACCTTGTCGTCACACCACTCCCACAATTGGCCGTGCATGTCGTGAAATCCCCATACGTTCGGTGGGAAGGATCCCGCTTCAGTGGTCCTCGTTCGAAACAACCATTTAAAGGCCCCCGCGCCACTACCTCCTGGGAAATCCCCGTTGAAATTGGCCATTTGGGAGTTCAGGTACGCGCCCTCTCCCAAGGCGAACGGGCTGGCCGTGCCTGCCCGGCAGGCGTGCTCCCACTCCGCCTCCAAGGGAAGGCGCAATCCGGCCTTTCGACAAAACGCCGAGGCGTCTTCCCAAGACACGCTGTCCACCGGATGCGAATTCCCGCGTCCTCGCTGGCTGGGATTGTTCCCCATGACCGCCTGCCACTGGGCCTGGGAGACGGGATGTTTGGCGAGCCAAAATCCTGGAAGCCCAGTCGTTCCTGGCCCGGTGATCGCCCCGACCTCGTTGCCCATTGCGGAACGTTTTCGTGGTGCGGCCGCTCCATGCGGACACCAACAGAAAACCATCGGAACTTTACGCTCACCCAAGGTGATGAAGCACTCCTGTCCTGGAAACTTTCCCGTGAGGTCAGCGCTCAAAGGAACGGGTTCCAAGAGCGGCATCGCGTCGGAGGCCATCGCCAAAGGCAACCAAGGCTCCCCGATGTCGTCGAGGCCATTCCGGGAATTCATCGCCCGCCGTCAGGATTTCTTGTCCTTGACCCCGCGGACGCGTCGTCACTTGCTGCCCTCACCAATGGCGAAGATGCTGCACGCGATGCGCATGGCCGCGGCGATGCTCCTGGCCACGGGATCCCTCGTCGGTGACCCGGAGCCCCCGCAACTCCCGCAACTCCTGGAGGTCCTCGAGCCGCTGCAGGACTTCGGACGCGTCCGCGCCGGCACGCGGATGCTTCACGAGTTTCGAGTCACCAACCAGGGCAACGAAACGGTCGAGATCACTGCGGTCGAAACCTCCTGCGCGTGCCTGGCACCCGGAGTGTGGCCCGCAAAGCTGAAGCCGGGCGAAAGCGCCACCCTGCCCGTCGAGTTGCACACGGAGCCCTACAGCGGCGCCGTCGCCGAGCACCTGACCGTCCGCACTCGTGTCGGGCCGGGGGATGGGGCGGTGCTGACCCTGGACGTTCGGGCGGTGGTGTGGCGTCCGCTGGAAGCAACGCCGGCATCCGCAGTGTTCGAGGCGCGTCCGGACGCCCCGGAGTCCGCCACCTGCACGATCCGCATTGTCAATCAGCTTTCGGAACCCGTGGAACTGAAGGCGCCGGAAAGCAGCCATCGCGGAATTGAGGCGACGCTGCGGTCCGTGGTGCCGGGACGCGAGTACGAACTCATCGTGCGGGCCGTGCCGCCGATGGGACGGGGCAACGTCTTTGGGCGCGTCTCGATGGCAACGTCGTCCCCGGAAATGCCCGTCCTGGAAATCCCGGTCCACGCGCTGGTGCCCGCCCCGCGCAAACGCACGGTGGAGGCGGCAGCGCCTGGAAAACCGTGAGTACGTGCGGCCCTCCGCCGTTTTCGGTGCGGGCCAACGCGTCACCGGCAAGCGACCGGTGGACACTTGCCTTTGGCTCAATCGCGGGGCGTCTCGGAGCGTCGCATCGTTCCAAAACGGCGCGGGGGCGCCGTACTCCACAGCGCCCGCGCAGCACCTCCACCCGCGGCGGGCGCGAACCACCCCGCGGGGCCATTCCTCAGCCGCCGGCGATGCCCAGTCGGAAGATCGTCGTGGTGTCGTAGGTTTCCCCCGGACGCAGGACCGCCTTGGGAAAGTTGGGCTTGTTGATGGCGTCAGGAAAATTCTGGGTCTCGAGGCAGAACGCGCCGAGCGGCGGAAATCGGAGACCGCCGTTGCACTCGTAGCCGTCAGCCGGGAAATGGTTCGCCGTGTACAACTGCACCCCGGGCTGATCGGTGAAGACCTCCAGCATCCGTCCCGAGGCCGGATCCGTCACCCGTGCCGCCAGCGCGAGCGAACCGCCGCCCGCATCCAGCACGAAGTTGTGGTCATATCCCGGGGGCTGCAGGCCGGTGGACCGGATGCGGTCGCCGAGCCGCCGCGGCCGGGTGAAGTCGAGCGCGGTGCCCTCCACCGGCGCGAGGACGCCCGTGGGGATCAGCCCTTCGTCGGTGGGCGTATACCGGCTGGCAAACACTTCGAGCACCTGATCGTCCACGGTGCCGCGTCCAGCGAGGTTGAAGTAGCTGTGGTTCGTGAGGTTGACCGGGGTCGCGCGATCGGTGGTGGCCTGATAGTGGATGCGGAGGTCGCCGGTCTGCGTGAGCGTGTAGGTCACGGTCATCCGCAGGGTTCCCGGATACCCCTCATCGCCGTCCGGACTGACATGGCTGAAGCGGACCGAGGCCTGCCCGGGTGTGAGTTCGTAGCCTTCGATCTTCCAGAGCTTTTTGTCGAAGCCGACCCGTCCGCCGTGCAGGTGGTTGGGACCGTTGTTCGTGGCCAGGCGATAGGTCGTGCCGTCGAGCGTGAATTCGCCGCGCGCAATGCGGTTGGCCACCCTTCCGGCGATCGCACCGAAGTGGGGGTGTCCCTGCAGGTAGCGCGGGAGATTGTCGAACCCGAGCACCACGTTGGTGGTCTGGCCGTCGCGGTCCGGCACCAGGAGTTCGGTGAGGATGAGCCCGTAGTTGGTGAAGCGGGCGGTGATGCCGGAGGCGGTGGACGCCGTGAAGCGCATCGCCTCGGAGCCATCGGGGAGGTGGCCGAAGGAATTCTGATCGAGTTTCATGAGGGAGCGTCCGGACCCCGCCGATTTCGAGAACGACCCCGACGGGACCGGGTTCCAATCGGCTGCGGCGAGCCGGCGGCACGGTACCCCCAAAATGGCGGTCGCCCCAAGGGAACCCAGCAGGGCACGGCGGGAAATCAGGACGGAATTCACGGGAATGGTGTCCGGAGTGACGCAAATCGGGGTGCCGAAGGCAATGGGATTGGTGCCGGTGGGATCCGAGCCGGCGGGGGAATTGCCTTGATCCGACCCGCCGTCTGCCTAGCCTCCCTCCGCCTGCCGTCACGTGTGTGGCGGCGTCAGAGGCTGAGAAACACCGATAAACGCATCACCTGAACTTTAAACCTCCGTTGCCAACCGCAACGCGGCAGAGTTGGGCACGGAGCCTTCGCGCCGGGCGGCGCTTCTTCTCATCGCCCACGCCAAGCTCCCGTTTACCGGCGACACGATCCCATTGTTGAGTTCATTCGTTCGCCCCGTCATTCCCATGGCAGTCACCACGCAGCAATTCGCAGAAATGCTGAAGCAGTTCGAAAAGCCGCTTCAGACCGGTCAAATCGTCAAAGGCACCGTCATCGAGATCCGCCCCAAGGAGGTCATCATTGACGTCGGCGGCAAGTCCGAGGGCGTCGTGCCCGGCTCCGAGATCCCCGACTTCGACTCCCTCAAGGTGGGCGACACCTTTGAGGTGCTGGTCGAACGGTCCGAGGACAAGGACGGCAACATCCTCGTCTCCCGAGAGAAGGCGGAGTTCAAGCAGAACTGGGACCGCATCCAGACCATCTGCAACGAGGGCGGGACCGTTCAGGGCAAGGTCAAGGCGGTCGTCAAGGGCGGCCTCGTGGTGAACATCGGGGTCGAGGCGTTCTGCCCGTCGTCCCAGATTGACATCTCCCCGCCCAAGAACCTGCAGATCTACGTGGGCAACGCCTACGAGTTCAAGGTCGTCAAGCTGAACCCCGAGCGGCAGAACGTCGTGCTCAGCCGCCGCGAACTGGTCGAGGCCGAGCGCAACAGCCGGCGGGCCACCCTGCTCCAGGAACTGGTGCCGGGCGACATCCGCAAGGGCGTCGTCAAGAACATCACCGACTTCGGCGCCTTCATTGACCTCAACGGTCTCGACGGCCTGCTGCATATCACCGACATGTCCTGGGGCCGCATCTCCCATCCGAGCGAGCTGCTCCGTGTGGGCCAGGAACTCGACGTCGTCATCCTCGACATCAACCGGGAAAAAGAGCGCGTCTCCCTCGGCCTCAAGCAGAAGGAGGCCAACCCCTGGGACAGCATCGAGTCAAAGTTCCCGCTGGGCGCCAAGGTCAAGGGCAAGGTGGTCAATCTCGTACCGTACGGCGCCTTCATCGAGCTCGAGCCGGGCGTCGAGGGCCTCGTGCACGTCACCGAACTGTCCTGGACCAAACGCATCGCCAAGCCGTCCGACGTGCTCAAGGTCGGCCAGGAGATCGAGGCCGTCGTCCTCGGCATCAACCGCGAGGAGCAGAAGATCAGCCTCGGCATCCGCCAGCTCGAGGCCAACCCCTGGGACGTCGCCCACGAGAAGTATCCGTCCGGCACCCAGGTCAAGGGCACCATCCGCAACCTCACCAGCTACGGGGCCTTCCTGGAGCTGGAAGAGGGGCTCGATGGGATGATCCACGTGTCCGACATGTCGTGGACCCGCAAGATCAACCATCCGAGCGAGGTCGTGAAGAAGGGCGATGTCGTCGAGGCGGTGGTCCTGGAGGTGGACAAGGCCAACCAGCGGATTTCGCTTGGCATGAAGCAGCTCTCCACGGATCCGTGGGAGGGCATTGACCGGTTCTTCAAGGTCGGCGACCTGGTCCAGGGCAAGGTCTCCAAGCTCGCCAGCTTCGGCGCCTTCGTCGGCCTCGATCACGACATTGACGGCTTGGTCCACATCTCGCAGGTGAGCGAGGAGCGCGTGGACAAGATCAAGAACGTGCTCAAGGTGGGTGACGACGTGACCGCGCGGGTCATCAAGATTGACCGTGTGGAGCGGCGCATCGGCCTCTCGATCAAGGCCGCCAACTACACCCAGGAACAGATCAAGGAGGAGCAGAAGCTCCTGGAGCAGCTCAAGCCGGGCGAAGACCTCGTGGCCCTGGAGCACGCGTTTGCGGCGGCCGAGGAGAAGTTCAGCAAGCAGTAGGCGCTGGTTCCGTTCCGTGCCTCCCCTGGGGCGCGACCCGGCCGGGTCGCGCCCTCTTCTTTTTCCGGAGGTCCCTCCCCACTCCTCGCGATTGTCGGACGGGAGTTGCCGTGCGAGTCTCGCACCCTGAAACTGCTCCTGACATGAAACGGATCCTCCAACTGGCCCTGCTTCCATGGATGGGTTTGATGCTCTGCCTGAGCCAGCCCGCCCCGTCGGTTCCCCCTTCCCCGAAAAGCCCTGCAAAACAGCCCGAGGTCCCGGCGGGCGCCGAGACGATCACGCTCGGCGCGGGATGCTTCTGGTGCACCGAGGCGGTCTATCAGCAGATCCCCGGGGTCCTTTCGGTGACCTCCGGCTACATGGGCGGCACGGTTCCCGATCCGACCTACGAGCAGGTCTGCACCGGCGAAACCGGGCACGCCGAGGTGGCCCTTCTGGTGTTCGATCCCCAGGTCACGTCCCTGGAGAAGATCCTCACCAAATTCTGGCAGATCCACGACCCGACCAGTCTGAACCGCCAGGGCGCTGATGTGGGGACCCATTACCGTTCGGCCATCTTCTACAACAGCGATGCCCAGCGGCAGGTCGCCGAGAAATCACGGGACGAAGCCGCCAGGGACTTTGCCAAGCCCATCGTCACCGAGATCACCCGGGCCACCGCGTTCTACCCTGCGGAAAACTACCACCAGAACTACTACCGCCTGAACAAGGACCGGAATCCCTACTGCCAGCGGGTCATCGCGCCCAAGCTGAAGAAGGCCGGCCTGAAGGAGTGATCGCCGCCGGTCGCAAGCCCTCCATTCCATGTCCCGCATTGCCCCGCTCCGCCGGGCCGCACTGACCGCAGCGCTGCTGATCGCGCTGACGCTTGCGGCGACGGGCCAGACGACCGCTCCACCGTCATTCCGCGTCGCGACGTTCAACCTGGAGAACTACCACCTGAAGGCCACGGGAACCCGGCCCGTCAAGTCGCTGGAAAGCCGCCGCCAGGTCGTCGCCCAGATCACCGCCATCCAGCCCGACGTGCTGGCCCTTCAGGAGATCGGCCAGAGGGAAGCCCTCGAGGAACTGCAGGGGCGCCTGCGGGAGGCCGGTCTGGACCTGCCCCATCTCGAACACGTCGGCGGCTGGGACACCAACATCTTCGTTGCCGTTCTCAGCCGCTTCCCCATCACCGCCCGCCGCCCCCACTCGCGGGAGTCCTTTCTGCTCAACGGACGGCGCCTGTTCACCAACCGCGGGATCGCCGAGGTCGAGATCGAGGTCACACCCCGGTATCGCTTCACGCTCCTGACGACCCACCTCAAGTCGCGTCGTCCATCGTCCGTGGCCGACGAATCCGACCTGCGCGCCGCGGAGGCCCGCATCCTGCGGGACAAGGTGGATGCCCTCCTTGCCGCGTCGCCCAATGCCAATGTGCTGGTGTGCGGCGACTTCAACGACACGCGGGACAGCCCGCCGATCCGCACACTGCTCGGACGCGGCAAGACCGCGCTGACGGACACCCGCCCCTACGAACGCAATGGGGATTCGAAGAAGGAGGACGGATTCCGCACCGTGACCTGGACGCATTTTTACGGCAAGGAGGACACCTACAGCCGGATTGACTACGTGCTCCTCAGCAAGGGCATGGCGCGCGAGTGGCGGGCCGAAGGGAGTTATGTCTATTCCGGGCCCAACTGGGGCCTGGCCTCCGACCACCGCCCGGTGGTCTGCGAATTCCACGCGGTCAACCGTTGAGCGGACGCCACGCGTTCAGCGGTTGGCCAGCGCGCGCTCGCGCAGCCAGGCGACGAGCACCGGGGTCACGATCAGAATGTGCAGCAGCGAGCTGACGCTGCCGCCGATGACCGGGGCGGCCAGCGGCTTCATCACCTCCGCGCCCGCACGGGAACTCCACATGATGGGCAGCAGGCTGGCGATGGTCGTGGCCACGGTCATGATCTTCGGCCGCAAGCGCAGCCGTGCCCCCGAACGGATGGCGTCCAGCAAATCCTCCCGGTTGAACGCCGCGCCGCGCTCGGCCCGCTTCCGCTCCAGCGCCTCCTCCAAGTACACGACCATCACCACCCCGGTCTGGATGGCGATGCCAAACAGGGCGATGTACCCGATCCAGACGGCGACGCTGAAGTTGTAGCCGAGGAGGTACTGGAGAAAGACGCTGCCGCTCAGGGCAAACGGCACGGCAAGGATGACATGCGCCGCCTCCCCGGCGGATTGATAGACCGCGTACAGCAGCAGGAAGATGATCAACAGGGACATGGGGATGACGATCCGCAGCGTGCGCTCCGCCCGGAGCAATTCCTCGTACTGTCCGCTGTACTCGATCGTCATGCCCGCGGGCAACCCAGGCAGGATCTCCGCCGCCACGCGGCGCTTCACCTCGTCCACAAACCCTCCCAGATCGCGTCCCTGAACATTTGCCTGCACAAACACCCGCAGCCGCCCGTTCTCGCTGGCAATCTCGTTGGGTCCCGTCACCCGGCGCAGGGTGGCCACCTGGCCCAGGGGGATCTGCAGCCCGGACGGCGCCGTGATCAGAATGGAACCCAGCCGGTCGAGGTCGTCCCGTTCATCGCGCTGCAGCCGAACCTGGATGGGGAACCGTTCGCGTCCCTCGATGGTGGTGGTGACATTCCGTCCGCCGATCCCCACCTCCACGGCATCCAGGACCCGCCGGACGTCGAGCCCGTGTCGGGCCATCGCTGGACGGTCCACCTCTACCTCCAGGTAGGGCTTTCCCTGCACGCGGCTGGGGGACACCCCGGTGGCTCCGGGGATGGATTCCACCACGCGCTGCACCGCAAAGGCTTGCTGCTGCAGGGCGTCGAGGTCGTCTCCCAGGACCTTGACCCCAAGCTGGGCCCGGATCCCGGTGGCGATCATCAGCACGCGATTCTCAATCGGTTGAAGAAACCCGGGCACATACCCCGGCACGGCGGTCAGCGTCCTCGTGAGCTCCGCCACCAGGCCCTCGCGCGTCATGCCGTGGCGCCACGCGGGGTTCCGCACCGTCCAGGGGATGGAGAACAGCCCAAGCACTGAACGGCGTGTGGTCAGGTACTCCGGCTTGAGCACGATCGTGGTCTCGATCATTTCCACCGGGGCCGGATCGGTCGCGGTATCCGCGCGCCCGAGCTTGCCCGCGGCGCTCGCCACCTCCGGGAGCTCGCGGATGACGCGGTCCTGCCACGCCATGATGCGGTTGACCTCGGACAGCGAGGTCGCCGGCAGCAGCACGGGCATGAACAGCAGGGAACCTTCGTTCAATGGCGGCATGAACTCCTTCCCCATGCCGCCGAGCGCCCGCAGCAGCGGCGTGGGCAGGCCGGCATCGCGCAAACGCTGCCACACGGGACGCGGCAGTCCGAACGCCAGCACCAGCGCGACCCCCAGCAGCAGGGCCGCAAGGCCCAGAACCGCGCGACGGTGATCCAGCGCCCATCGGAGCGCCGGATCATACAGACGCAGCAGCCATCGCATCACCCGGTTGTCCTCCTCGGAGCGGAACGGCCCCCGAACCAGCAATGAGCACAGCACCGGCACGACGGTCACTGCCAGGATCGTGGCCCCGACACAGGCGAAGGTCTTGGTGAAGGCCAGCGGACGGAACAGCTTGCCCTCCTGTCCGCCCAGCACGAAGACCGGGAGAAACGCAAAGATGATGATGGCCATCGCAAAGAAGATCGGACGTCCCACCTGTCGGGCCGCGGCCAGGGTGCATTCCCAGGTCTCGGCTGACGACAACCGGACGGGACCCGTGGCCCCGCCACGCGCCGCTTCGCGCAGCTCGCAATGCCGGATCACATTCTCGGTCATGACGATGCCCGCATCCACCAGCACCCCGATCGCGATGGCGATCCCGGAGAGCGACATGATGTTGGACGAGATGCCGAACTCCCGCATGAGGATGAAGGAGATCAGGATCGAGAGCGGCAGCGGGATGGTGACGATCAGGATGCTCCGGAAGTGGAACAGGAAAATCACATGCGCCAGGGTCACGAGCAGCATTTCCTCCCACAGGGCGTCTTTGAGAGTGGCGATGGTTCGTTCGATCAAGTCGCTGCGGTCGTAGAACGGCTCAATGGAGACTCCCGGAGGCAGCGCCGGACGGATCTGTTCCAGCCGCTCCTTCACCGCCCGGATCACCGCCATCGCGTTCTCCCCGGTCCGCATCACGACAATGCCTCCGACCACCTCGCGGCCGTCCACGTCGAGGGCGCCGCGGCGGAAATCACCGCCCAACTGCACCGTGGCAACCTGCGCCAGCGTCACCGGAGTCCCGTCGGCCCCCGTCCGCAGGACGATCTGCTCCAGATCTCCAACTCCCCGCACGAGGCCCACGCCGCGAATGACAAACTCCATGCCGTTCTCATCAACGGTCTTGCCCCCCACGTTGAGGTTGTTCGCCGCCACCGCCTCCAGCACCTCCTGAAGGGAGATGCCCAGGGCACGCATCCGCAACGAGCTGACCTCGATTTGATACTGCTGGACGAACCCGCCCAGGCTTGCGACCTCCGCCACCCCGGGCACGGCGTTCAACTGATACCGGACAAACCAGTCCTGGACCGCACGCAGGCGCCCGAGGTCATACCCACCGTCCGGTGCCACCCGGGGATCCACCTGCAGGTAATACTGGTAGATCCATCCGAGTCCGGTGGCATCCGGGCCCAACTGCGGAATCACGCCCGATGGCATGAGCGTGGTCAGGTAGTTCAGACGTTCCAGCACCCGGGACCGGGCGAAGTAGTTGTCCACGTCGTCGCGAAAAATCACCGTGATCAGGGAGAACCCGAACATGGAGGTGGCCCGCACGGTCTTCACACCGGCGAGACCCTGGAGGTTCACCGACAGGGGATAGGTGACCTGATCCTCGACTTCCTGGGGACTGCGCCCGGCCCAGTCTGCAAAGACAATCACCTGGTTTTCGCTCAGGTCCGGAATGGCATCCACAGGCGTCGAGTACACCGCCTTGATCCCCCAGACGGCCACCAGCAGGGCGGCGCACAGGACCAGGAAGCGGTTGCGCAGCGACCCGGTGATGATGGCGTTGATCACGGGGCGACCTCCGTGCCGCAGTCCGGCATCTCATCGCCGAAATACGGGTTGCGCAGCGGTCCGGAGAGCTGCAGCCATTCCGCACGCGGCGGGGCGCCCGGAAACGACCGCCGGGTCATCGGACACCGGTAAATCTTCACCTCTCGGAACGCCGGGTCCGAGGCGCGCACGCGCTGGGCGACGGGAACCAACACCCCCATCAGCCCGTGGAACTCCCGGCGCGCCGACTCGAGATCCGGCGCGGCCTCCAGATGCCCGGCCCGCGCGAGGGCCGCGCCGGTGGGTTGCCATTCTGGCGAGGCCTTCAGGGCACCCGCCAGCGATTCCGTAGTGCGATGCATCAGCTCCACCGCGGCGTTGAAAGCCCCCAGATCATCCGCCGCCAGCGCCCGGGCGAGGGCATCCGCGCCGGTCAGTGCCGCCTGAAGAGCGAGACGCTGCGGTGCCTCCAGCGGCACGGCCGGCAGCCCGGGTTCCTCGAGCGGGGACTCCGCCGCCCCGACGGCCACCGCGTTCAACTGGGCCTGCGCGTCCAGCATGAGGGCCCCGCGCGTGACCACCCGCTCCCCGACGGATACGCCTTCCAGCACTTCAATGTCCTCGTCACCCCGCAGTCCCAGCCGTACCGGCCGCGGTTCGTAGTGGCCCGGGGCCAGTTCCACAAACACCATCGGACGTCCCCCGGGGTCCAGAACGGCACTGCGGGGAACGGTCAGGACCTCCGGCGCGTCGGTCCGGACCCACCCCGTTCCGTAGAGCATCCGCTGCAGGAGCCGCCTCGCGCGATTCTCCCCGGGATCCACCAGCGGATTTTCGATGGGCACCCGGGCGCGGGTGCTGCGCGTGGCCTCATCCAGACTCGGCGCCACAAAGGCAATGGTGTTGGTGAACACACGGCCTGGCACCGACGGAAAGGTCACCTCCACGGATTGCCCGGGCCGAATCCAGGGCAGGTCCTGTTCGTATACAATGAGCTCGAACCACAGGGTGCTGTCGTCCACGAGCTCAAAGAGGGCCTGTCCCTGCGCGACCGTCTGACCGGCGACCACCAACCGCTTGACGACGGTGCCGGTCATCGGCGCCGGGATTTCCACGTGCAGGTTCGTCTCCGTGAAGGTGGACGGCAGGCGGGCAATCTGTTCCTCCATCATCCCGAACTGCTGCAGTCGCAAGGCCGCCGAACGCGGCAGCGGGGCTGCCGGGCCGAAGTCCCGCACCAGGGAGAGATACTCGCGGAGGGTTCCGAGCAGCATCGGACTGTAGAGCAGCGCCAGGGGCTCCCCCGCCACCACCTCGGCGCCGTCGTAGTTCACAAACAACTGGTCGAGACGCCCCTCGACATAGGCCGAGATCACCCGCTGGCGGGTGGCATCCTGCTGCAACGTTCCAGCACCCCGGATCGTGCGGCGCAGGGCCTGACGAACGGCGGGCGCGGTCTGCACATCCACCACATGCAGGCTGTTCGAGCCCAGAGTGACCCGGTCGCCCGACATCTCGACCCCGCTCTCACCCTCGTAAACGGGCGTCAGCTCCATGCCACAAATCGTGCAGCGCCCCGGCTGGTCGGAGCGGATCCATGGATGCATGGAGGACTGGTAAAAGAGGATGCGTCGTTCGGGCGGTGACGCCGGAGTTCCCCCACGGGAACCGCGACCGGTCCACCAGCCGGCAGCAGCCGCGGCGATCAGGGCGATGAGGATCAGGATTGGCTTCATCGGAGGAGGACGGTTCAGCGGCCGGTGACAGGGATCGCTTGGGCGGCGGCGGTTTCCGCTTTTGAGCCGGATTCCCAGAGGGCATCCAGATCCTCCAGGCCGCAACACAGGAGGAGTTCACCCAGCGCGATCCACTGGCCGGCGATCGCCCGGGCCTCTTCGAGCTCCGCCTCCAGCCGGGCCCTCCGGGTGTCGAAGACCTCCGACAGGGTGCCGCGCCCCGAGGTCCAGGCCGCCACGGCGGCGGCATCCGCAGCGCGCGCGCGCGGCACGATGTCGTCGCGATACGCCAGCGCGGTCCGGCGCTCGGCGGCGATGCGGGTGGTCAGGCGGTACAGCTCCTCCTCCAGCTCCAGCTCGCGGTCGCGGGCGTCGAGCCCGGAGGCCCGTACCCGCGCCGCATCCCGCTCGATGTCCCGGCGATAACGGTCCTGGTTCAGCCAAGGCAGGTTGAGGGACAGCGTGAACATCCCCTGGCGAAAGCCCCCGTCGCCACCGTACTGCCATCCCTCGACTCCCAGACCGAGATCCGGACGCCGCCGCCGCCGGCTCACCACCAACTCGGCCTCGGCGACTTCACGTTCGCGATCCAGGATCCGCAACTGGGGCTCCGCCAGCCTCGCAAGACGCAGGAGCTGCGGCGAATAGGGGATCAATGGCGCCGGGTCCGGAAGTCCAAACGCCGGCAACGGGGCGTCGGGCCCTCGTCCGAGCCAGCGGTTCACCGAGGCCCGCGCCGCCCGGAGATCATCCTCCGCCGAGGCCAGGTCGGTGGTGCGCCGCGCCGCCTCACTCTGCAGCCGCAGGACCTCCACCGAAGTGCCCTCGCCGGCGCCGTACCGCGCCTCGGCCACCGTCCGGCCCGCCTCCAGCGCCACCAGATCCTCCTGCGCCAGCGCCGCACGGCGCCCGGTCAGGGCGGCATTGAACAGGGCGATGGAGAGATCCCTGCGAAACACCTGCAACAGGGCGGAGGTCCGCGCCGCCTCGACCGCCGCCTGGGCCTCGGCGCGCCGGCGGTTCGCCGTTTCCTTGCCCAGCACGGGAAGCTTCTGTTCAACCCCGTAGACGAGGTTGCCGAATTCGGACGGATTCATGCCCTCCGGACTGAAGATCGCACCACCCACACGGACTTCCGGGTCCTCGAAACGACGGATCCCTTCGGCGTTCAATGCTGCGGCCCGCGAGCGTTCCCCGGAGGCGGCGAGCGCCGGCTGATGGGCCCGCATGATTTGAACCCACCGCTCGACCACTTCAGGAGTCAAAACCTCGGGCGGGTCCGCTGCAGCCATCCGGACCGCGCCGCCGAGCGCCAGCGCAGTGGCAACGGCAGCGAGCGGCGGCACCCGCAGGCAGGGGCGGCCATGGCGGCGGGTGAGTGAAGCCTGAGGATGGCTCCGGGATACGATCCGGAGCCCTGGGAAAAGTCGGGAATGAAGCATGACCAGGGAGCACAAGAGTTACGGGACGGGAGGGCGGCGCGACTGGGGAGCCCACAGCCGTGCCACCGGCGGTATCCGGGCACGCGTGAGCGGGTCCTGCACCCGCGCCGGGCACACGACCTCCCCGTTGCAGGGTCAACTCAGATCAGCAGGGCGGCCTGCCGGAGGAACAAGGGCAGGCCCGGGGGGAGATCCCCGAATTGAGCCGTCCCGCGCCCCAAGGGCGGGGCATCGGGAGCTTTTGGCAACAGCCGGAGGACGCGCAGCAGGACCACAGGCGACAGATGCGATGGGCCATCGCCTGGAAGCACTGCCTGCAGGGGCCGTGAAGCCGGTGCATTCTCCGGAGACTGGACGCAGCAATGCGACGGACAGCAGGCAGCCGCACCCGACCGGCAGCACGAATCCCCGCCGACGGCAGCCCCCACCGAGGACCCATTCACACACCCGGCGCCGGCCGTCCGCAACGACGCCAGCGACACCAGCACCAGCAGCACGAGGCTGAGGAGCCGGAGGCCCGCCGGCATGCGGATCCTGTTGCATGCTCTGTCCACGATCGTGGAACCAAGGAAGCCGGATCCCCCAAACACATCAAGAGTTTTCTCCGAACCGATCTTCGGCCCCAACGGTTCAAGCGGCGCCGAACGCATTACCGCCACCGGAGAAGGAAGCTCGGAACCGAGGCCACCCAGGACCTGTCCCCTGGCCCCGCTCACTCGGGGGCGGCTGGTGGACGGCCAGGTCGGCGAGGAACTCGCTGGCGAGGACGTCCATGGGCCCCTCGACCTGGTGGGTCCGGATGAATTCGAGGAAACGCAGGACATGAACGCTCCACCAGTGGAGTTTTTCGCGGTTCAGTGGGACGCGCTGGCGGCTCCAGAGGCGCTGGAGCCAGGGCGGGTCGTCGCGAACGGCGCCAGCGGTGCGGCGTCCGCGTGGTGCTGGGGATTCGCGGGGACTGCGGTTCGTGGGATGGTCCACGGGGCCAACCATTCCGCAGCCTACGCAGACATTCCATTCCAGATTGACAAGGTGTCACATCCGGGCTGCGATTGGGGCAGTCTAAACAATGTTAGCCGGCCATTGTGTCGCACGCTTAAAATGACGCTCGATGAAGCTATCGAAGCTACCCTCCAGAAATGGCGCTCTCAGGGCGTTAACTTCAGACCGGGAGCGTCAGCCGAGACCATCCAGTTCTTCGAGCAGACTCATGGCCTGGTCATGCCGACAGACCTCAAGACATATTTCCAAATTGCCGACGGCATGGGCGGCACTGAGATGTGGGAGGAGGATTCCGACATGCTCGCTTTCTGGCCCCTGCCAACACCGGCTGACCTCGCTCTACCAGACGCTACAATTACTCACGTCGCCCCACTCCCGCTCGTCTGGTCGTCTGCACCCGAGACTCTTCGCGATCTATTCGTCATCGGCGACTGGTGCATCATGTGTTTCGCGTTCTGCGCCCGCATCACATCTACACGATCAGACACGACAGAGATCTACTACTACAACGGCGATCCGCCTTTTCGCATCGCTTCTAGCCTCGGAGAGTTTCTGCAGCGATACGTCGAGCATGGATTCGATGCTATTTTGCCGTGATGCCCAAAATCAGGGACAGGGCCGTTGCGGGCCGGGGTGCGGCGTCGGGGTGCTGACTCCGTCGGTGGCCTGTCCCCAGCGTCACTCTGCGATCCAAACCGCCAGCGGTGGCTCAACAGAGAGCCGTTCGGTCAACGACAACAATCGCTCCTCAGGCCTCCTCCGTCTCCACCCGGTAAGCCACATCGTCCACCACCGGAGGGACGCGCGCCGGCGAGGATGACAACGGATCGGGCACCGGGACCCGGTACGGCGCCACGTCCTCCTTCAAGCCCACCGGCAACCCCTCGTCGAGTGGACTGACCACCCCGATGCCGGGCCGGGTCATGACATGGGTGTAGATCTGGGTGGTCTCCACTCTGTTGTGTCCCAGCAGCTCCTGGACGGAACGCAGGTC